>CAOXUF010000334.1 GCA_948560485.1 uncultured Eubacterium sp. | reverse complement strand
GAATATCCTGTGAGGGCAATTTGGGGCAGCCCCAAAAAGAAAATATGAAGTAATAGAATGACCTTGTAGAGAGGAAAAAAGCCTTTCTATAAGGTCATTTTTATTTGGAGGTATAGGAGAGAGAAAGCCTTGAAAATAAAGGAATTTAAGGGGTTCAGGTGTAAATACGGATTGAATTTAAGCGTGGAATTTCCTGTGCTTTTTGTTCTCGATTGATTTTTGGGAGAAATGGGGAGAGGATATGGAAAATTGCCCTTAGAGGATAATCGGGTTTGCCCCTGAACATGGAGATTTCCTCAAAAACCACTTTTGGGAGCTTGTTTTTGGGAGTGCCTGTAAAATGGAGATTCTTGTTACCCAAAAATAAAATGCCTGTTTTGCCGTTTTTGGGAGTTTGGGCTTTTAGGAAAAGGGTAGCTGTTTTTGAGGATTCCCCCAAAAGTGATGCTGCCATTCTGGGGATAAGTTGCTATGTGCCTGAATATCTGTGATTCCTGACATTGGAGGTGTCTCATAGTGAGAAAGAAGAACTTTAAAGGAAGATGTGAAAAGAGGAAGCTATCTAAATGTGAAGATGTGTGCAGGACATTTGATAGAAGACTGTGAAAAGGTGTTTGAAGAATTTTATTACAAAGGATAGGAACAGGGGAACTTTGGCTTTCGGGCTGGAGTTTCTGCATGTTTTAGCTAAATATGTTGCTAAAATCGTACAATTTAGATATAATAATGGTACAGGGAAAGGAGTGGGCTTATGTCAGTTACGGCAACAGAATTGAAAAACAATCTTGGCAAATATCTGTTATTGTCTGCAACAGAGGACATTTTCATCACAAAGAATGGCAAGGTAGTGGCAAAGCTGACAAATCCATATCAGGATAGGGTGGAAACTGCAAAATCCTTATTTGGGATTCTGCCCATAGATGCAGATGAGGATGGGGCAAAAAGGGATAAACTTGGTGCAAAATAAATGAAAGCTCTGATTGATACAAATATAATTGTTGATGCACTGACATCCAGAGAGCCATGGAAAGAGAGTGCGGAAAAGATTTTCCTTATGATTGCGAATCAGGTCATGGATGCATATATCACAGCAAGTTCCGCTACCGATATCTATTATCTTTTAAGAAAATACCTGCACAGTACAGAACAGGCAAAACAGGTGATGGGGAAGCTGTACTCCCTTATGGGGATACTGGCAGTGACAAGGGATGAATGTCTGGATGCCCTTGCTTCGGCGGTCAGCGACTATGAGGATGCGGTTATTGAGAGGACAGCGGTAAAAGCAGACATGGACTGTATTATTACGAGAAATGTAAAAGATTATCAGGATGGGATGGTAAAAGCAATGCTCCCTGATGATTTCATTGCTTTGATGGAAGATGAAGAATAACAGCCTGGAATAAATGGATATAGTAGAAATCCCCCAAAGATGGGGGATTTTGTCTTTTGGAGCCAGACGGTCTGAATTTAACATGGATAATATAATTAAAATATTTGCATAAAATTTTAAGTTGAATTTCACAGCATTTTTGAGTATAATAAACCATATAATCAAAGTAAATTACCATAATAAAAAGAGGTGAATATATATGGCAAGTATTTTACCAGTATCTGACTTGAGAAATTACAATGAAGTTCTAAAAAATTGTAGAACAGGGGAACCAGTATTTCTTACAAAAAATGGAAGAGGACGATTTGTAGTGCTTGACATTGAAGACTATGAACGTGAACAGGCGGAAAAGAAACTTTTAATGAAATTGCAGGAGGCAGAAGAAGCAGTTAAAGATGGAGATGGATGGCTTAGCCTTGATGAGTTAAAAAGCCTAATGGAGAAATAAAGCATGTTAAAATTGCGAATAAATCCTTTAGTTGTGAATGACTTGAA
>CAOXUF010000333.1 GCA_948560485.1 uncultured Eubacterium sp. | reverse complement strand
ACACGACGCTCTTCCGATCTCTCAGTAAAAGAATATGCAGAGGCTATGAGTGTCAGTGATATTGCTTTTGACATTGCAGGTGGTTTAGGAAGAGCAGCCTGTGCAGGAGAAATAGATGGAGAAGTAGTGGATTTAAGAACTACTGTAGATAGAGATTGTACTTTGAATATTTTAACATTCAAAGATGAGGCTGGAAAGGCGGCTTATCGTCATACAGCATCTCATGTCTTAGCAGAGGCAGTAAAGAATCTTTTTCCAGAGGCAAAACTGGCTATCGGACCATCTATTGATGATGGATTTTATTATGATTTTGACAGCGAGCCTTTTTCCAGAGAAGATTTGGATAAAATTGAAGCAGAGATGAAAAAAATTATAAAAAAAGGTGCAAAGCTTGAAAGATTTACTCTTCCAAGAGAAGATGCCATTAAATATATGGAAGATAGAAATGAACCTTATAAGGTGGAATTAATTAAGGATTTACCGGAAGATTCCATTATATCTTTCTATAGTCAGGGAGAATTTGTAGATCTCTGTGCAGGACCTCATCTTATGAATACAAAGCCAATTAAAGCATTTAAACTAATTTCCTCCTCTATGGCATATTGGAGAGGAGATTCTGATAAAGCAAGACTTCAGAGAATTTATGGTACAGCTTTTGATAATAAAGAAGCGTTAAATGAATATCTGGAAATGCTGGAAGATCAGAAAAACAGAGACCATAATAAGCTTGGACGTGAAATGGAACTTTTCACAACAGTTGATGTAATTGGTCAGGGTCTGCCGTTATTACTTCCAAAAGGAACAAAAATGATACAAAAAATGCAGAGATGGATTGAGGATTTGGAAGATAATGAATGGGGATATACAAGGACAAGAACACCGCTAATGGCAAAATCTGATTTGTATAAGATTTCCGGACATTGGGATCATTATACAGATGGCATGTTTGTATTAGGGGATGAGGAAAAAGATAAAGAAGTTATGGCACTTCGTCCTATGACATGCCCATTCCAGTATTATGTATATAAGGCAAGCCAGAAATCTTACAGAGATTTACCATTAAGATATAGTGAAACATCTACCTTGTTCAGAAATGAAGACTCGGGAGAGATGCACGGCCTGACACGTGTTCGTCAGTTTACGATTTCAGAAGGACATTTAATTGTACGTCCGGATCAGATGGTAGAAGAGTTTAAGGGATGTCTTGCGCTTGCAAAACACTGTCTTGAAACATTAGGAGTGGAAGAAGATGTAACATATCATCTTTCAAAATGGGATCCGGAAAATAAAGAAAAATACATTGGTGAACCAGAGGTTTGGGAAGAGACAGAACAGCACATCAGAGAAATTCTGACAGAACTGAATATTGAGTTTACAGAAGATGTTGGAGAGGCTGCGTTCTATGGACCGAAGGTTGATATTAATGCGAGAAATGTATATGGAAAAGAAGATACGATGATTACCATTCAGTGGGATGCTCTTTTGGCGAAACAGTTTGATATGTATTATATTGATGAAAATGGAGAAAAGGTACGTCCTTATATAATTCATAGAACATCTATGGGCTGCTATGAAAGAACACTTGCATGGTTGATTGAAAAGTATGCCGGTAAATTCCCTACATGGTTATGTCCTGAACAGGTAAGAATTCTTCCGATTTCAGAAAAATACGAAGATTATGCACAGTCTGTTGCAAAAGCTTTGAAGGCAAGACATGTTGATGTGACAGTTGATTCCCGTTCAGAAAAAATCGGATATAAGATTCGTGAGGCAAGACTTGATAAACTTCCATATATGCTTGTAGTTGGACAACAGGAAGAAGCTGATGGAACTGTTTCTGTAAGAAGCAGGTTTGCAGGTGATGAGGGCGTTAAACCGTTGGATGATTTTATTAATCAGATTTAGATCGGAAGAGCACACGTCTGAACTCCAGTC
>CAOXUF010000332.1 GCA_948560485.1 uncultured Eubacterium sp. | reverse complement strand
TAAGACAGCAAGTTATGCACATTACGCACAGTGCCGACTACTACGGAATCCCTCTTTTTCTATATCTTTTAAATCATATTTATTTGTTTTATGGAATATAGGTCAGCCCCCATTTTGTCATAGCATAAAAGACAGGCAGTAATGCCGTTCCTTTATCAGTCAGAGAATATTCTACATGGGGAGGGATTTCGTTAAATTGTATTCGTGACACCAATCCATCTTTCTCCAATTCGCGCAAAGAAGAAGTAAGCATTGTGTTAGTAATACCATCAATGTTTTTTCTCAATTCGCCAAAGCGTATAGGGGATTTAATGCACATTTCATATATTATTTGAAATTTCCATTTGCCTTGCAACATGATAATTAAAGATGTTACCGGGCAATTACCAGCTTCGGTAAGAATACCGATTTTAACTTTTTGTGTCCATTCGTCATAAGTTATATCCTTGTCCATGCTGAACCGTCCTTTCTTTGGATATGGGTATACCAAGTATGAGCTTAACGGTATGGTCTACCATACTATGTAAGAATATTCTGCGTACTTGAAGAACTTTGCAGACTAAGTATAATAATCTTATCAGCAAAAGTCAACAAAGGCACTGCTGTAATCCAAAAATTTTATCACAGAAAGGATAATTTTATCATGAAAGAAATTAACATTGAACAGGCAACAGCAATTACTTCACCCGACCCGCTTATGTTGCTTTGCACGACAAAGGAAAATGGAAGCCTTAATATGGCTCCGGTATCGTTCTTTATGTACTCCTCATATAACCCGCCTATGCTTGCATTTGCAATGGGGAAAGAGGCTAATTCCGGCAGTAATATCCGCAGGACAGGAAAAGCGGTTTTTGCCGCTCCGGGTGTCAGTTTAAATGACGCAGTAATGACATATGGTTCTTACAGTGGAAGCGAACAGGACAAGCTGAAAGAAACACCGATTAAGTTGCAAAGTATTGAGGGCAGCAATATTCAAATTCCAGAAGATACACGAGTTGCTTTTGTGGTATCTCTTGCACAGACCGTAGAATCCGGCGACCGTTACTTGTATCTCTGTAACATCGAAAAAATCGTTGCTGATGAATCAAAAGACGCATTATTTGCATGGGACGGCTATGCAAAAGTTGCTCCGGCACAGGAAAAATAGATTAGTACAAAACTAAAAACAGCCGCAGCAATTACCGATAAAAGAAAAGTTACTTGCACCATTGTTGACAGCCTATCTAATTTTAGGCGAATAATTCAGAGGGGCGACAGCTTAAAGTGCTACCGCCCTTTTGAATTATATTAGTAAGTTTAATATAAAAGGCTTATTTCTGTTTGTTTTATGGAGGTGATTTATAATGAGCATAATTAAAAAGGAAATTGCTACAAAAGACTTGATTACAAAATCCAACTTACCAGCCAGTGATTATGTAATCAATCCTTATGTTGGCTGCCCCCACTCCTGCAAATACTGTTATGCCCGCTTTATGAAGCGGTTTACAGGGCATACGGAAGAATGGGGAAATTTTATTGATGTAAAGCGTTGTGATAAACCAATTAGTGTCAAAAAACTGTATCACAAATCCGTATTTATTTCTTCTGTAACGGATTGCTATAATCCTTTTGAAGAAAAATATCGGATAACAAGAAATGTTTTAGAGCAATTAAAGCAGGCAGATTGTTTGATTACCATTTCTACAAAATCTGATTTGATACTAAGGGATATTGATATATTAAAGGAGCTAAAGAATTTAATAGTTTCAATTTCTATCAACACTTTAGATAACAATTTTCAAAGTGATATGGATAATGCCAGCAGTATTATACGGCGGATTGCTGCATTAAAGGAATTACGAAAACAGGGTATTTACACAGTTTTATTTATGTCACCCATATTCCCGTACATAACAGATTTTAAGAAAATCATTGAAGCAACAGCAGAATTTGTATGTGAATATTGGTTTGAAAACTTGAATCTTCGAGGGAATTACAAACAAGAGATTTTGCAATATATCTCTGAAAAATATCCTAGATCGGAAGAGCACACGTCTGAACTCCAGTCACGAGAT
>CAOXUF010000331.1 GCA_948560485.1 uncultured Eubacterium sp. | reverse complement strand
ACATGCAGATAAAAAAATCCGCAGATACAAGGAATGGGGCTTCCTTCCCCTGGGTGCTTACTCTGTTCGCCAGAACCATGAAACAGGTTATTATGAAGCAAAAACATTCTGGTCATTTAAAGATTATATGGTGCGCTCAGCCAAAGGGATTGAACGCCTTTTGAATCTCATATGCATCAGTTATGCCGCATGTAAACTGCTTCCCTATTATGACAAAGAGTTTGCGGATTACAGGGGACAGAGTACACAGGACGTCCGCTACCAGCTGAGTGAGAAAATCCGTATGGGTATCATTATTCAAGTGGTGATAATTAATCATAAGACCGCTGTAAACCATTTCATATCCGTATCTTCCTTGACTTAATATTTCATACACTATAACGAAAGAATTTTCCCATTTTTTTAGTACCCCGTCCCCGATTGATAGTAACTGATTTCGCTTGCTTCACCTTTTTTTAAAATCGGGAATTTCATTTTTTTACTTATCTTTTTCCCATTCTCCTTTTGTGTTACAGTAAAATATCCAGATTTTCCTTTCAGTATACTGTCTTTTATCGTAATATTTGTATAAGAACTATCTATTACACATTTTTTTATCAACTTTCCTTTATATTTAAAACTTAATGTTGAATTCGCCACTGTTTTTACGCCATATTTTATTCCTTCCCCTGTTCTCTTTATTTTGTCATATATTGGCTTTTCAGTGACATATTTTTCAACTTTTACTTTTTTATTTCTAGATATCCTTTCTTTTTTGGAGTTCAAGCCACTAATTTTAATATCCTTTGCTTTTGTATAATCAAACACTAATTTAAATTTATTTGATTCTACTTTAACTGTTTTCTCTTTCCCATTATACTTTCCTGTAACATATTTACATCCTTTTGCTTTTCCGGTTATAAAAATTTTTTTAGAATCATATTTTACACCAACATTTTTTATTACAGGAATGTCAGCTAGAAAATACTCTGTTACAGTAATTATTTCATCACCTCTTACAACAGCATTATTAATTGCTGTTGAATATCTTTTTTCCATACCCTTAATATCACATTTTTGAATGCTATAATATCTATTTGCAGGATTCATGACCGATACGCTCCCTTGATTATTATGAGCTAACCCCAATGCATGACCTAATTCATGTTCAGCAACATTTATTATCTGCGCTTCCGTATAATCATACTTTTTGAATACTGCCCTATTTAACCTTATTTTGTTCTTTACAATAACTCCATCTGAGGCTCTATACGTTGTATTACAATATCCTGCTATTTTTAATCCACTCTTTGAATTATCCTCATATGATGCTACCGTAGTCTTTGATGAACCTTTTTTCGTCCATTTAAAACCACTATCAATCCATTTTTTCGTAGCTTTAGACCAAATATTTTTATACTTTTTTGATGTTGAATTCACTTGATAACTTGCTGTTTTTTTTGCATAACGCCAACCTTTCATAGGTGTTGTCGCTTTCGTACTTCCATATACAGTCACACTACTCATCATAATCGTAATCAATAATACTGCTAAAATTTTTTTCGTCTTATTCAATATTTTTTTTCTCATATTAAATCCCTCTCTTTCATTATTGGTAGTGTCAAATCTAGATACATTGTGATGCTAATCTTTGTCACTTTTCCTGCAGTTCCTATTACATTACATTGTGCCTTTGCAGTACCAGACGAAATATTCAGGCTAACGCTACTACGGGCATCAACCGACATAATCGATATAGTACCCCGATCAGCTGCATGTCCTGAACTTTCTGTAATTACAAATAAAAGCAGACAAGTCCATACAGCCATCACCTCCTTCATTATACTAATACAAAGGAAAGAAAAAGAAAAGAAATCAGTGATTTCCCACCATAACTATTTCTTTACAGCAACCAACAGTTTACACCCAATGGTTGCCGGAAAGGATGTCCTATACCGTAAACGGTAGACAATGCGTACCTCGACTGCAGGGGAGGCAGCTAAGCAATGCCGTCTACAGGAATGGGCTGCACAGATTAGAGAATGTCAAAGCCGTCCGGCATGCGTACCCACTTTCGAGATCACGAACAGATCGGAAGAGCACACGTCTGAACTCCAGTCACGAGAT
>CAOXUF010000330.1 GCA_948560485.1 uncultured Eubacterium sp. | reverse complement strand
TTAAAGTATTGATTTTTCAAGGTTCAACACATCAAAACGGTGTGGGAAGTTTGAGCTAATTACTTCTTTAGAGGCAATGATCTCATAAGCAATCAAGGAGGACTACATATGAATACAAGAATGGAAGAAATCATGAACGCTATTGAACATAACAAACTGACTGCCGATGATCCGTTTCGTTTTCACTGTACACAATGTGGGAAATGCTGCATCAACCGGGAGGATATCCTGCTGACACCGCTGGATCTCTTCCGGATTGCAAACGAACTGAAGCTGTCCTTAAAAAAATTCATCGACCAGTATTGCGAGTTGTATATCGGGTCGGATTCGCACTTTCCGATCATTCGGCTGAAACCCAGGGGTTCCATAAAACGGTGTCCTCTGCTAAAAAACCGCAGATGCTCCGTCCACAAAGCAAAACCTGCTATGTGCGCCATGTTTCCAATCGGACGTGTCATTGCGTTTCCGGAAGATGAAACATCTTCAGAAGCACCAGTGATTGAATACTTTTACATGAATCCAGGATGCGGGGACAATACCAGAACACAGACCTTACGTGAATGGTTTGATTCTTTTGGTATTCCGCTTGATGATGACTTCTTTATTGAGTGGGCGACATTCCAGAAAAATTTTGTAATGCTCATAAGAGAAACAGAAAGACTCTTGGGCGAATCAGCTATGCGGCAAATATGGAGTCCGATTTTTGGCATCCTCTATCTCTGTTATGATCTGGAAAAGGAATTCCTGCCACAGTTTCGGGAAAATGCTGAAAAACTGCTGCGAGGATTACAGATGATAGCAGGCACAAAAACAACATAGGGAACGCTGCCGGCTATACCGGCAAAGGCGTCTATACTTGAATTTAAAGGTAAAAAATGATATGATAAAATCACCAAACAGAAAGGATAACATATGGGAAATATATATGATGGAGCATTCCGGACAATCCTGAATGACTGCCGGAAATTGATTATACCTGTAATCAATGAAATTTTTAGTGAACATTACACGGGAGAAGAAGATATTCGCTTTTTCCCTAATGAACACTTTTTAGACCAGCAGGATGTGGCTGACAAGGAACGGATTACAGATACTAATTTTCAGATTATTGGCATCACAGCCAAAAAATATCATCTTGAATGTGAAAGCAGCTTACCGGATGGCAGAATCACAATCCGGCTTTTCGAATACGATGCCCAGATAGCGCTTGATGAGGGCGAAGTTACAGAAGAAACTCTGACGGTAACATTTCCCAATACGGCGGTGATGTATCTGCGGGCATATAAAAAGACTCCGGATAAAATGAAATATGTGATCATAACACCTGGCGGGACGGTGCAATATGATGTCCCGATTATGAAGGCGCAGTCATATTCACTGGATGAAATCTTTGAGAAACGCTTATTAATGCTTATTCCATTTTATATTTTCTCACATGAGAAAAGTTTTTCGGAATATAATAACAATGAGCAGAAACTGGAAGAACTGAAAGCAGAATATCGGATAATTTTAGAAAGACTTGATGATCTGGAAAAGCAAGGTATTATTGGCGCATTTGACAAACGTACGATCATAGAGCTTTCAAGTGATGTGATCAATGAAATCGCACGAAAGTATGAAAACGTGCAGAAAGGCATAGGTGCTATGATGAGAGGACCATTAATTCAAACAAGAGCAAGAACCATTTTAAATCGGGGAATAAGTCAAGGCATTAGTGAAACAAAAAAAGAAACGGCGCTTAGGATGCTGAAAGCGGGAAAGCTGACGGTCGAGGAGATTGCGGAATACTCTGCCCTTAGTGTGGCAGAAGTAGAGCAGCTTGCGGACCTTCAGACAATATAAACAGCAGGGTAACTAAATAGACTGAATTTTTGAGCCATCTGATCTTAACAGGTGGCTTTTTTAATGACTCCACAACTATTAATACCTCTGCCGCACCTGGAAAATAATATCAGATTAAGAATTGAGCATGGGTGAAAAGCATGATAAAATAAAAGAAACAGAACCTACAACTGAGGTAGAGTTCTTATTTAACTATATAACCCATTTAATATCTTTTAATTGAAAATTTATGGTGAATTTAGATTATCTCTTTAGAAGTTCTTATATGTCGGTATA
>CAOXUF010000329.1:1773-2331 GCA_948560485.1 uncultured Eubacterium sp. | reverse complement strand
TTCCGTAATATTTCTACAATAACTTTTCTGCAATTCAACCAATTCTTCTAGTGTTTGGCATGAATAATGAAGACTATAAATTGCATTAATATGATTATCAAATTCGTGTTGCTTTAATTGTATATTCTCAATCAGTCTTTTAAACGATTCAGAATATAATTCATGCATTTTCAACTCTGTTTCAATTTCTTTTGCTCTAATTTTATATTTGTTTAACTGCCCAGCCAACACAAAAACAAGAATAATGCTAACAAACAACATTATTGCCTGCCTTAATTCTAAAGCTTCTAAATTTTTGTAACTTATTACAAGAAATAAAACCCATGCTAAACATACACCCAGTACTGCGATAACAATTTTCCCATTATCCTGAGAAAATTTAGACAATCTTTTTACATTTATAATAGGCAAAATAATTACGGCAATAAAAAATGTCATACAATTAACTAATAACAAATTAATATCCGAAAAGTTCTGCACCCTACCAAAATAATATACGGATAACATTCCTAACATTTGAATTCCGCCAACCAAAATAACACATAGTACAACATTTGA
>CAOXUF010000329.1:0-1763 GCA_948560485.1 uncultured Eubacterium sp. | reverse complement strand
TTATCCCACAATATAATGCAATGATAGGATAAACTACCATGGTCACAAGATACATTTTCGGCAGCCCAAAATAGTTAATCGCCGTCATGATAATCATATCAATTGACAAAAAACTCACCGTCGCTATATCCAGTCTAAACTTCTCCCCATATAAATGGTGTAAACATATCACAATCGACAATGCTTCCAACAGAAGACAAACATTCGTAATAATCATAATCCATACTCCCCAAGTACTTTTTTCCTGAAAGTCTTCCCTATCTCCATCCTTCCAGGTACATTCTTTAGTGTGATCATTCTGTTTGGTATATCTATATTTTCCACGTAATCCTTATTGATGACCAAATTGCGGCTGCACTGCATCATACAGTCCGTATCCATCTCATTTAAGATATCTTTCAACGTAATATACGGAACTGCCAGCACATCGCCGTTTGACGTATGGATGTTGATCCGCCGTCCAACACATTCCATGTAAGTGATATCCCGTATCTTTACCGGGTATAAGATACCCTCTTTCCTGAAACAGAATGTGGCGTCCTTCTCCTTCATCGTAGAAAAATATAATGCCTTTTTCACGAGAGACAAAACCACATCCGGTGAAAAAGGCTTTTCTATATATCCCAAACAATTCAGGTCTTTATATGCATATCCAGTCGTGTCTTCCAGTGATGTAATAAACAACACTGGCGTGAACATATACTTGGGAATCTTTCTTATTCGTTCGACCAGCCGGATACCTGATGTATCAATCGGCGTTGTCGTGTCTAAAATGATATCCACCAGAAAAACATCAATAGTTCTTTCCATAAGGATTTTGTAAGCCGTTGCCACGTCAGCGGCAGTATAGACAGCTGCCCGCTCATCAACCTCCAGGACCAATTGCCTTAACATGTTCCTTTGTTCCGGGCAATCCTCAATAATCAATACTGATTTCTTCATCATTTGTATACCCCTGTGCACCGCGGCCTCACTGCAACCGCACTCATAAGAATCAGGTCCGCATAAACTGCTCTACCTGCGATATGATCGCTAAAATCTCTTTTCGCCTTTCCGTGTCAACACGACTCCACAAATCATCTATGATCACATCTTCGATATGATCGTCCATCAGAAACAAACTTGGCCTGCACCCTGTTATCTCATAGATTCCGAGCAAAAGTTCCGCATCCGGGAAAACCTGCTCTTTTTCAAGAGCGCGGTATTTTTTGATATTAACGCCAAGCCTCTCAGCCATCGCAATCTGAGCTTCACCTGCAATCTTCCTGATTTCATACATGATCGATTCATCTGTATCTTCGTTACATTTCATTTTCAAGATGCAGATCTCACATTGATCCTCCATGCTTAAACCAAAAGCGGATTTTTCAATCCCCCTCGCAAGTGTCCATGTGATAAACTCCAACATTGGTTTATAATTTACTTCCTCTACATCATTAAGCATATCAGTCAGCTTAGATTCTTCCCGCCGGAAACTTTTCCCCGTCAAAAGATAATCCACATCCCAGCCCATCTTCATAAAACTGACCAATGATTTATAAGGTACAATGATCTTCCCCAGTTCCTGCTTACTCAACTGACTCTGCGTGATTCCAAGCTGTCTGCTTATCGTCTCCTGAGTCATATTAAGCCGGATCCGGTACTGAACCAATCTCTTGAGAAATTCTTCATAATAGCTATTCATGTACAATTCCCCGTAAAATGTCCGTCAATAGTTCCTAAGTAAATTTTACGGGATTAGATATTTCCTATCTTATACCTAC
>CAOXUF010000328.1:479-2422 GCA_948560485.1 uncultured Eubacterium sp. | reverse complement strand
TACTACATGTTTCCATCCAAAGGTTTGATGAAAATACATTTCTGATCTTTTCCTGATCATTATATGCGGCGTACAGAATCCAATCATCATCCTTGCGCATGCCAAGAAGCGGATATTTATTTTTCCGAATTCGATCATTTGCCAGATAATCTATTAAAGAAATCTTGTAGCCAAGCTTTGGATAGCTTTTGGTTGAACCTCCTCTGACATGGATCAAACCGGACAACTCAATCACTTTTTGTCCAACGCCTTCCCTATTATCCAAAAGCTGCATGCTCATTTGAACATCCTCTTCTGTGATTTCATCTTCAACATCAATATTCATAATTGGCAAAGTTGTACATTTTATCCTATACTCCGAATAGTAATTGTCCGTGTACACGACAAAATCAACTGCCTCATTTTCCTTGATTAGATTATTTGTTATTTTCTTTTCTTTTATGGCAATACTTACTTTTTTCCCCTGTGGAATTATCTTGATTACTGGATTATAAGCTTTTGACTCGTCATCTGGCATAGAATAATAAAATATTCCATCCATATCATCAAGAAATAGAGGACTTTTGTTAAGTATAATTTCTGAGATTAATGAGTTTTTACTTTCATTATGCGTCTTTATAATCGCATTGTATTTTTCTTCTGATACAACAAAATCATTAAACCTTTTCCCATAGTTATTTTCTTTTGCCATCAAAAAGAACAGTAACATGATTGTCAAACTCAAAATACATATTATATTTCTCTTTCTCTTTTCTCTCATATGCTATACTACATATCCCCACTATTAATCAAAAACAATCTCTTCATCAATATGAAATTTCCATTTCTTCCAATATTTCTCTTCCATCAGCATCTGCAAATACATAAATACTCACGCTTCCCGTATCTTTCGAAGACATCTCAACCACCAAATTATTATCAAATGGCTCCAATACCTGTATTTCTTCTGTTCCTTGAGAAGCGCTATTATTAAAAATAGAAACAAACTGCAAGTCATGCTCAAAGTACGAAGGAGCTATGCGGACATATGTTTTATTGTCGTTACTTACATAAACCGGCTCTGAAACATATTGAACTGACCGCTTTCCAAAATAGTATGCACACTCCGTATTGATCAGATAATTGGGATCCTCTTTGATATCCATTGCCAAAAATTCATCTATCGAATTTGGCATTGTAAAAATGAAAACATCTTCATTTTCGTCATCACGCATTGCATCATAAATCTTATTAGCCTCACGATAATAATTAGGGATGTTCCCTTCTGTTAATTCCATCATCGTCCTGTAAGGAACCAAGGACGTAATCTTCCAGCCTTCCCTTTTTATTGGCATAATTATTAATAAAAGCACTGCCATCACAATAACTTCACGCATACAACTTACTTGAATACGTTGAGATAAGGTTTCTCCTAAAAACACTAAAATCACAACCGCAGAAATTACAAATGCCAAAGTTAATATAAACCTGCACCGGTTAGGTCCTCCCCCACTGCTATATCCCAAACAGACTGGAAAATATGTCACAATTGGAGTAAATGCATTTAACACTATCATCACCCATAAGTAAGATGCATCTATAATTTTTCTTTTTCCAACACAAATCCCAACAAAAAACGCTATAATGGCAATGATAATAAACGGTGTTTCCAAGAAAAGCCACTCCCCCGTAATCACAGTTTCACTAAAACTGAAAATAACTGCCCGAAATAAATGCAGCCCACTGTCATCAATCACGGAATGACGGGCAAAGTTTCCTGGTGCCAATGAATTGACCAAGGATCCCGCTATCGCAATAAAAAGCAAGATATAATCCTTTTTCCGTATATTCTTCTTTAAAATCCTGGACACAATGACCAATAGCAACCAGTAACATGCTATCGCCGCAATTGCAAGACTACCACCTGCTGCACAAAATAAAAGAACTCCTGCCAGCACAGAATA
>CAOXUF010000328.1:0-469 GCA_948560485.1 uncultured Eubacterium sp. | reverse complement strand
TAAAACTTTTTATCCGATAAAAGAATCATCGCAAGAGCAATCATCGCAAGAGACAAGGGAAATGTATAAACTATAGCCCCTGTATACCAATAAAAAATCTGATACCAAACTTCAAATCCCAAAATACCCAAAAAACAACAAAAAATCAAAACCAGCCTACACCAACCAGAATCAATTTCATGTTTAAAAATTCCCCATATAAAACTGCTTAACCCTATAACAAACAACACGGAATTGATAACCATAATCACCCGAAGCTGAGGTAATCCCTTGCCTAAAAGTGGGCTAAGAAACATTTGCATAAACATAGAAAAGTAGTTTCCCTGCCAACTAAAAAAAATTTTTTTAGTATAGCGCAGGGAATCTAAAAATAGTTCCGCAATATTCCTTCTGCTATCCCATATCGTTCCCATGTCAGCAAAGTCATCACCCCGGTAAAATGACATAGAAGAAGCCACAATAATTGGCA
>CAOXUF010000327.1:690-2490 GCA_948560485.1 uncultured Eubacterium sp. | reverse complement strand
TCCGTTCGAAGCAAGGCACAGGCAGAAATAAGTCCGTCCCAAGTGTAGCAATTTTGCTTGACCACTACATCCATTGCACTTGGTAAACCAACACTCAGCAGCCTTGCTGTACTTGGTGAAATTAGTATCAGCGGAACCATGATGAAAGTAGATGAGCTGGCAAATTCATTGCAGGTATGTTTGGACAGTGGTGCAAAGAGAGTACTTCTGCCAATTACATCGGCAGCAGAGCTTGGAACTGTACCAGCAGACCTGATTGGAAGTTTTAATTTGATTTTCTATAGCAGTGCTGAGGATGCAGTTTTTAAAGCACTGGGTGTAGAGTAAGGAGGTGCAGAAATATGCCTAGCGAAGAAAAAAGAATATGGGGTATCCATACAAAAGACGACAATTTATTTCTGCATCAGGATGTAATAGCTATTGGCTGGAAGGACATGGGTGATCTGAGTTTGATTCAGGCTGACCGTGATGCCTTCAAGGAAAAATATACAGAAGTATATCCAGATGCCAAGAAGGGCAACATCGCAAACGGTGCTGGTATGTTATATCGATTTACACATGAGGTCGGGATTGGCGATTACGTTGTATTTCCATCAAAGATTGACCGTCAGATAAATATCGGTGTGGTTGAAGGTGGATACGAATATCATCCGGAAGCAGCAGAATATGTACAGCAACATAAAGTAAAATGGTTAAAACATCTGCCAAGAACCTCATTTTCACAGGGTGCACTGTATGAAGTTGGTTCAGCAATGTCATTCTTCGCAGTAAAGAATTATGCAGATGAGTATCTTGCGGCACTGGATAAGGGATTTAAGAAAAATGCCATGACTTCCGGACCAGACGAGGACGAGAGCGTTGGTGCTACAGCCGATGAGATTGTAGAGGCAACGAGAGACTTCATCCTGAAGGAACTGAGCAAGAATCTCAAAGGATATGACTTGGAGGAGTTTGTAGCTGATTTGTTAAGAGCTATGGGTTATCGTACCACAGTTTCTGCACATGGCGGAGACAGCGGTATCGATATTACAGCATATAAGGATGAGCTGCCACCTCGTATTCTGGTACAGGTAAAGAGTCAGGATAGTGATATTAAGGAAGCAACCATCCAGTCTCTGAAAGGTGCGATGCGAGAGGGCGACTATGGACTGTTCGTGACGCTGTCCAATTATACGAAGAACGCTCAGAAGTATCTGGACAGCACACCCATTATACGCGGAATCAATGGAACTGAACTTATAGATTTGATTTTGAAGTACTATCACGATCTGAGTGATAAGTACAAAAAGATGATTCCTTTGAAGATGGTGTATATTCCGGTCGCTAAGGATGAGCAAGCGTAATTAATTAGTTTGATGATAGAGATAATTGTGGAACTATCCGGAAAATCCGGATAGTTCAAATTAAGGTCGAGTGCATGGAAGTTAGGCCATTTAGCGGGACGAAAAATAGCCGTTGACCTGTTCTTTGTACGAAGAACAGACAATGTGGAGGCGATGGCAGTTTTTCGTTAAATTTGACTTTTATGTTGGAATCACTATAATAGTAGAAACGAATAAAAAAGTTGAACTTTTTCCGTGGACGGGCGAGGTTCAGACTGTGATATGGATAACGAAATGTATCAATACTTTTTTGCTACAGAATTTGTTGATATGTTTCCGCAAACAAACGGAGATATTTTGCTACAGTCTACATTAGTCTGGATCGGTTCCCGAAAACTGACATCAATCAGCACGTATCGAGCCATTGCGAAACAATTTGCTTACTAAAAAAATATAACTAAATGATAGTAATAATAAA
>CAOXUF010000327.1:0-680 GCA_948560485.1 uncultured Eubacterium sp. | reverse complement strand
CAGACGTGTGCTCTTCCGATCTTCACAGGAATCAATAATATACTGTGATACAGCATCTATAAAAAAAGTATTTGTTGGTCTTTCGGTAAGCTGCTTACCGCATACCTTATTGAGCAGTTCTCTGTTGCCAGATTTCCATATTGTCTCAATAACAGTTCTGATATTCCGTTCAACGTTGCCCGTGTTAACCTCATATTGTAGTGCAACTTCTGTATAAAGCCCCTTGCAGATATAAATAATTAATTCTGGATTTTGTATTGTTTTGCAAATACTTGTAACTGTATATTTAAATCCTGCATAGGAACCATTGGCACCCAATTGTCTAAGTAATTGCTGTGTTGGTTTCATGTAGATTTCCATGTGCCCCCCCCTATTCTTCATAAATTAGTGCAGTGAATAATTCTCTCAAACGAGAAATTACTACAACCAAAAACGAAAATATATTTTTCGCTCATTCCCCCTCCCTATTAGTAATTTAAAGGAATAATTTGTAAAAATCAAGAGTAAATTCTATTTATTTTGACAAAATTTTACATAGAAAATTCATTGAACTTCTTATTTTTCTATGTTAAATTATGTAATATACAATTTCCAAAATATGGGAAAAACAAAAGGTAAAAGAGTATGGTACGAAAATATTTAGAAGAGAATGTATTTGAAGCATTAGAAGAACGTTTAAA
>CAOXUF010000326.1 GCA_948560485.1 uncultured Eubacterium sp. | reverse complement strand
TTCTTTAATCCCCTGCTTATTCTTCGAATTGATTTTTAATGCAATAATACCTTTTTGCTTGAAATATTCTATCCATTTATTATTCTGGCTTTCATCTGCCAGATCCGCTTTGTTTAACAAAACCAATCTGGCTTTATTCTGTCCCAAATTGTCTATTTCAGGATTTCTACTGCTTAATGGAATTCTTGCATCTAATAGTTCAATTACTAAGTCAATTAATTTAATATCTTCTTTCATCTGGCGCATGGCTTTTGTCATATGCCCCGGAAACCACTGATAATCCATCTTTTACTCCTTATATATTGAAAAGGAACGAGAATCAACCCGTTCCTTTTTGAAAGTAATCATAATTATTTAACTAATTCTTTTACCTTTGCAGCCTTACCAACTCTGCTTCTGATGTAGTTCAGTTTTGCACGTC
The DNA here is from genome assembly GCA_948560485.1 of uncultured Eubacterium sp. The sequence continues at coordinate 2,072 of CAOXUF010000326.1, read as the reverse complement.
TTACTTTACCCTGTCTAACTACTTCAATCTTTGCGATTGTTGGTGAATATAATGGCCAAGTTCTTTCAACTCCGATTCCGTTTGAGTTCTTTCTTACTGTGAATGTAGCTCTGTTGCTTCCACCCTGTTTTTTAATTACAAGTCCTTCAAAAACCTGAACTCTTTCTCTGTTACCTTCAACGATTTTAGCGTGAACCTTAATTGTGTCACCTACGTTAAATGGTGTAACTTCTTTAATCTGAGCTGCCTCAATTTCCTTAATTAATTCCTGCATAATATCCTCCTTATTTATTCCGATGTTCTTAATGTATATTACAACAGAGGACCATCATTTTTATGCGAGTAATATGTCTAAAGTCAATACCTCGACATACAGCATTTGCTATATTAACATAACTTTCCCTATTTATCAAGTGTTTTTATGAATTTCATATCTTCTTTTGTCAAATTTGCCTCTTCCATTAAATCCGGGCGTCTTTCCATTGTTCTCAAAATTGACTGTTCTCTTCTCCACTGATCCACTTTGGGATGATTACCTGATAAAAGTATTGGTGGAACTTTCTCTCCCATAAACTCTTCCGGGCGCGTGTATTGTGGGTATTCTAATAAATTATCATTAAAAGTCTCAAACTCCGCAGAAACATTATTATTGAGTACTCCGGGTACAAGACGTGATATTGCATCAATCATTACCATAGATGGAAGTTCTCCACCCGTTAATACATAATCCCCAATAGACACATGATCTGTAACAATCATTTCCAGAACTCTCTCATCAATTCCTTCGTAATGTCCACATAAAAATACAAGGTCTTCTTCTTTTGCGAACTCCTCCGCCATTGACTGGTTAAAAACCTTTCCCTGTGGCGTTAAATATATTACTCTTGGTTTGTATCCTATTCTTTCTACTACAGATTCATAACTTCGATATACCGGTCCCGGCTGCATTACCATTCCCGCACCACCGCCATATGGATAGTCATCCACCTGTCCATATTTATTTCCGGCATAGTCTCTGATATTTACAGTATTCAGACTAATCAGACCATTATTCATAGCACGACCGGTTATACTGGTATTTACACCATTCTGAATCATATCCGGAAACAATGTCAATACATGAAAATTCATTAATCTAATAATCCTTTCATAATATGTACCTTAATCACTTTATTTTCAATATCTTTTTCCAGTACACACTCATCTATCGCTGGCAATAATACTTCTTTTCCGTCCTTTGTTTTTACGACATAAACTCCATTGGCACCGGTTTGAAGTACATCAACCAATTCTCCAAAATCTTCCCCCTCATCTGTAATTACTTTACAGCCTACAAGGTCCACAATAAAATGTTCACCTTCTCCTAAAGGGATAGCATTTTCTCTTGTAACCAGCAAATCCATTCCCTTATATGGAATTACCATATCCATATTTTGAAACTGCTCAAACTTTAAAATTACCATATTTTTAAAGTATTTCACACCGGTCACATTTACATCTATATATTCTTTTCCTGTGTCAATTACAGCTTCTTTTAAATAATCAAATCTTTTAATATCATCAGTCGTAGGATAAACTTTTACCTCTCCACGCACTCCATGTGTATTACTGATAACACCAACTCTTAAATACTCTTCCATATACACCTTTTCCATATACATAACAAGGCTGGAATTATCCAGCCTTGTTGCACTTGTATTAAAGTGATTTATTGAATTTCCACTTTAACTTTTTTATCGCATTTTGAAGATGCAGCTTTTACAACAGAACGAATCGCTTTTGCAATTCTTCCCTGTTTTCCAATCACCTTGCCCATATCATCCTGAGCAACATGTAATGTAACAAGAATCTCTCTGTCATTTTCTGTTTCTGTAACTACAACTTCATCAGGAGAGTCAACAAGTGCTTTTGCAATTGTTTCTACCAATTCTTTCATGAATTTACCCTCCGATATTATTTTTCAATTCCGGCAATCTTCAAAAGCTTTCCAACTGTCTCTGTTGGCTGTGCTCCGTTTGCTAACCATTTCTTTGCAGCTTCTTCGTTTACATCGAATACGCTTGGCTCCTGAT
>CAOXUF010000325.1:1020-2589 GCA_948560485.1 uncultured Eubacterium sp. | reverse complement strand
GTTATCGGCTGCATGGCAATTATCTCATTTACATAACCTATGCTTATTCCGAAATATTCCTTTCCTGTCTGAAAGGTCATAAACTTTCCTTTTTGGGAATCTTCCAGCAGTTCTTCTTTGATTTCTTCTGCCATGTCTATCTCCTTTCTTCATCCAGTATCAATCCAGCTATATCCAATATTAGAGCGATACTTCCGTCTCCTAATTGTGTACACCCTGATATTCCCTTTACCTTCTTTACATACGATGGGATTGGCTTTACAACGATTTCTTGCTCTTGTAGCAGTTTATCAATTAAGACACATACTTGCTTTCCTTCATGCTCTAACACAACCACAATTCCATCTTCCAGCTTGTTTTGACAACCTGATAGATGATACTTTTCACTTAAGCGGATAAAGGATAAACATTCCCCTCGCAAGATAATATACTCTTCTCCTCCTGGCTCTTGTACTAAGGAATCCTCTCCCATTCGCACAAACTCCTTTATTGACGCTGTCTCTATAACAAATGGTGAATTTCCTACCTGTACTACAATTCCATTAATAATAGCCAATGTAAGTGGTATTACTAAGGTCATCTCTGAACCACGATACTCTTCACTTGCTATATCGAGTCTTCCGCTTATGGATTGTATATTTTTTACCACCACATCCATTCCGACTCCTCTTCCTGAATATTCGGTAACTTGTTCTTTTGTTGAAAATCCTGGCAATGTAATAAATCGGTAGATTTCTTGGTCGCTAAACTCATTGATTGGCTTATTATCTATCAGTCCATTATTTAATGCCTTTTGATACAGCTTTTCTTTATTGAGTCCCTTTCCATCATCTTTGACGCTGATATAGACCTTTCCTCCTTCATTCTTTGCCTCTAATGTTATCTTTCCTTTGGCTGGCTTTCCTACTCGTTCTCTATCTGCTGCATCCTCTTCTATTCCATGGTCTACAGAATTTCTTACCAAGTGCATAAGGGGGTCGGATATATGCTCGATAATATTTTTATCAACTTCTGTGTTTTCTCCTATTACCTCTAGCTCTATATCTTTTCCTAACTTCCTTGATACATCAAACACAATTCGCTTCATCTTTTGAAATACATTCGTCAATGGCATCATTCGCATAGACATAATCACTTCTTGTAATTCTGTTGTATTCTTCATTAGCTGTGCTGCTGCTTTTTGAAAGTTCGTTAAGTCTAATCCTGGTACCTTTAAATCTGGATTTTGTAAAACTGTTGCCTCTGCTATAACCAACTCACCTATTAAATCCATCAATGCATCCATCTTCTCTACATTGACACTAATAATACTTTGCTGTTTTGACTGCTGTTTTGCTAACGTCTTTCCTTTTCCAGTTTCTTTTGACTTTACAACATAATCTCCTGGCATTGGCGGTGCCTGTTTTTCTTCTTTTGCTTCCTTTTTATCATCATCTAGGCTGATAACTATAGGTGCTTCTTCTCCCCCTAGTTCTGCCACTCCTTTTCCATACTCTGCTGCTGTAATCTCATCAAAGTCTATTTGTTCCACATCGGAACTGTCTACTAATTCTAATACTTCTTCTTTTG
>CAOXUF010000325.1:0-1010 GCA_948560485.1 uncultured Eubacterium sp. | reverse complement strand
TGATATTTTTGTCTGCAAAAGCATATGGAAGCCTTCTGCTAAAATCGTATCGGCACTGTTTTCATTCGATAAGATATCATCTGGTGTATACAGCAAATCTTCAGCTACTTCCTTTAACGCATATGTTGCTGAATATGCCCTGATATTACACATCTGTGAATCATTTCGATAATGCAGACACAATCTATAAAAACGACTTCCCTCTCCTGCTACAGGGGTAATATAAAACTGTGATGGCTCCTCATGTTTATTTGCCTTTGGCAACCTGATTCCCTGCTTTTTTATCTCGCCCTTGATTCGTCCTAAAAACTCATCTAAATCGGCTACAAGCTCGCTTTCATTTCCGTCTGGTTCGCCTCCATTTTGTATCTTGTCTAGCTCTCCTGTAATAAAGTCGGATACTTCTAGCACTTTTTCTACCAACTCTAAATGTGGCACATCTTCGGGGTGAGATTCTCTTAAATAATAGAATACATCTTCTAATTTATGGGATGCTTTTGTTATGTTTTCATACATCAATATTCCTGATGAACCCTTGATAGTGTGCATGATACGGAAAATTTCATTGATATCGGCATCATCAAAACAATCTGCATCCTGTTTTTCCAATATAATGCCTTCCAATTTTTCCAGAAGCTGACTGCTTTCATATAAAAACATGGATAGCATACTGTCTGTGTTAAAATCCTCTGCCATACTTCCTCCAATCTTTAGAATTTTCTTTTTTTCTATACTTTATAAATCAGCCTCTTTTCTTTGATACCTTGAGTACTATCTTCATTTGAGTGTTCTCCTTTCCCTTTCCATCCACCTTATTATAATCACTATTTTTATGACTACTTTTCAAACAGACAGTTGTATGTATAAAATAAACAAAACATTTATATGACTAAAAGAACGCTGCTTCCACCTTGGAGGCAGCGGTTTCATCTTTTTTAATAATGCTTTTTTAACATACCTTTCAACCTTCGCCATTTAAAATAATGGCATTTACTTTATAATATGATAAT
>CAOXUF010000324.1 GCA_948560485.1 uncultured Eubacterium sp. | reverse complement strand
ATATGGCTCATTAGTATTGTCGTTGCTATAAGCATTTGCTGGCAATTACTTGAAGTGCTAATTTATGGTGAAATTCAGCCGAGAATTGTTGATGATATTATTGGCCTACTTTGGACTGGAGCAATATGCTTTGCTTATAAATTCAAAGAAATTGAATTAAAACGAATGTTAAAAAAATATAATAAGGTTCGTGTCAATACTACATGGTGGTTAAGAAAACCTGTTCCTCCAGAAATGTATACTGATGGGTATATAAGCGATCATATATGGTTGCAATCCGAACATAAACTTGGATGTAAAAGAAAAGAGAGGTGTACAAATTATGGAAATGGAATTTTTTGAATCACAACTTTTAAATGTAAATACCAGTTTATCGTTGTTAGAAGAAATTATTAATATAGATGTTGCACTTAGAACAATCATTAACCTATTAGTAGAAAAAGGAATTATATCTAAGCAAGAGTTCTTAGAAAAATCAAAGCATACAGAATCAAACGATACATATAAGCATTTTTATGAAAACAAAGATGCAATGTTAAAACAATCCGAACTTTTACAAACTGTTATTAGCAAACTAAAGCAAGATAGTTAAAACTAAATTATTATTTAAGATAGCGGGGGGGTGATAATATACACGAAACAATAGCACTATCACGCCAAATCCCATTTTGGGAGAAATACACTTTGTCGATAGATGAAGCAGCAGCTTATTTTAGAATTGGTAGAGACAAATTATACCAAATCGTTTCTGAAAACAAAGATGCAGATTTCATTTTGTGGAATGGAACGAGAGCGCAAATTAAACGTAAGAAATTTGAAAACTACATTGATAAGTTAAATATCTTGTAATTTGCCTTGAATCAAGACTCTTGATGTGGTATAATTAAATCAACCACATTAGGGTCTTTTTTCGGATAAGAAAGGAGTGTGCAATGTCCGAAAAAAGAACTGAAACAAAACGGCGTGATTCAAAAGGCAGAGTTTTAAGGAACGGTGAAACTCAACGATCTGACGGAATGTATATGTACCGCTTTAACGATGCAGGAGGTGTTAGACGTACAATTTATAGTTGGCGGCTTGTAGAAACTGATAAATTACCGCCACACAAACGGGCTTGTGAACCCTTGCGAGAGATTGAAAAACAACTTACACGTGATACGGATGATGGGATTCAAAGTTTTGTAGCAAACAAGAAAACGCTCAACGACTTCTATGAAAAGTACATGAGCATGAAAAAAGAACTGAAACCCTCTACACGATTTACCTATGCGAACACTTATGACAACTGGATTAGGAACGAACTTGGTTTTCGTCCAATCGGTTCAATCAAGTACAGTGATATTAAGCAATTCTATCTTTCTTTGTATTTTGATAAGGAAATGAAGCCTAACACGATCCATGCTGTCAATACCATTTTACATCCTATCTTTACTCTGGCAGTACGTGATGGATATATCAGGTCTAATCCAGCTTATCAAGTTTATGCGGAACTCAAAAAGCAGAATGGATGGGGGCAGGATAAACGCCACGCATTGACAGAACAGCAGCAAGAAGCATTTGTCGATTTCCTTCGTAATTCGTCCGTGTATCACAAATGGCTTGGCCTGATCACATTTTTACTTGGAACTGGTTGTCGTATAGGTGAGGCTATTGGCTTACGGTGGGAGGACTGTGACTTTCAAGAGAACATCATTTCTATCAATCACAGTGTTTCTTATACCGAAGTTGAAAAAGGTAAAGGACGTAGGTTCTATATATCTACTCCCAAAACCGATGCTGGCACAAGAGACATTCCTATGTTCAAGGAAGTGAAACGTGCCTTGCTGAATGAACGTCTTAGACAAATGCAGACGGGATTCAGTCAGCAGGAAATTGACGGTTACTCTGACTTTGTTTTTGTCGGCAACAGGGGAACTATCCATCATCCTACCAGTATCAATCAAACTCTCAAACGGATCATCAATGCCTATAACACTATGGAAGTTGACCGGGCGAAAAAAGAAAGACGAGAGCCTACTTTGCTCCCGCACTTTTCAGTCCACAATTTACGTCATACATTCTGCACACGCATTTGCGAAAACGAAACCAACCTGAAGATCATTCAAGAAATCATGGGTCACGCCAATATTTCTACTACGATGGATGTATACAACGAAGCCACTATGGAGCAGAAGAAAAAGTGTTTTGCCAACCTTGAAGGCAAGATTAAGATTGGTTGAATCTACACCAAAACCTACACCATTTCAACCTAATTTCTCAGGACGATGTAGGACATGGTAGGAAAATAAAATGTTTCTTCAACCAAAATCACAAAAATGCCTACAAAATAGGGCTGTTTAGAAACTTATCGGCAGTTATAGAACGGCAAAGAATATCTTCTTATATCCGGTGGCTACTACGAAAAAGCCGTGGATTGGGCCGTATCGAAGAACGTCACCAGCGGCACCGGCAATGGGAAGTTCTCCCCCGACGCCAGCTGCACCCGAGGACAGATTGTGACATTCCTCTATCGCGCTAATGGCTAAAGCGCTTATGTGGTTTTAGAAACAGGTTGAAAGTGTTTGCGACAAATGAAACAGCTTGTCGTAGGCAGATCGGA
>CAOXUF010000323.1 GCA_948560485.1 uncultured Eubacterium sp. | reverse complement strand
TCTCTCTTCCAGTGCATATCATTAATCACACTATACCGGTCCAATATTTTATCCGTATGTTCAACACCTAACTTTATAAACGTTTCTGATAAAGCTGTTCTTTCACATTTATGAAAGTCTAAAATTGTATCATCTAAGTCAAATAATATGTTTTTTATCATTTGCAACTCCTTCTCTTTCAAAAAAAGAACTTCCATACTTTTCATTGGAAGTTCTTTATTGTTTTATCTGATTCTCTCAGTCAGTCCTACTTTTTTCTGAACCTTTCGAAGCGTCTTATTTGCAAAATACGCTGCCTTTTCATCATTCTCCTTAATCACTCCATTCAGATAAGTCTTGTCTTTCTGAAGTTCATAGAATCTGTCCTGCAACGGTCTTAATCTGTCTGCCACCGTCTCTCCTACAGCCATCTTAAAGTCTCCGTATCCCTTACCGTCAAACTCTTTTTCTACCTCTTCAACAGTCTTTCCTGTAATACAGGAATAAATATTAATCAAATTCTGAATACCAGGTTTCTCATCAGAGTAACGAATCTCCATATCAGAGTCTGTAACTGCCCTCTTGAATTTTCTTATAATCGTGTCGGGATCATCCATAAGCAAAATGCTTGCATTTGGATTCTCATCTGACTTTGACATCTTTCTTGACGGATCCTGAAGGCTCATAATCTTTGCAGTAGACTTTCCAATCAAAGGTTCCGGTATCGTAAATACATCTCCATATATGCCATTAAATCTATTCGCAATATCGCGGGTTAATTCCAAGTGCTGCTTCTGGTCCAGACCTACCGGTACCACATCTGCCTGATACAAAAGAATGTCTGCTGCCATTAATGCTGGGTATGTAAACAGCCCTGCATTAATATTATCAGAATGTTTTGCGGCCTTATCTTTAAACTGTGTCATTCTGTTCAACTCACCCATATATGTAAAACAATTCAATAGCCATGCAAGCTCTGCATGTGCTGATACATGTGACTGAAAATAAATACAATTCTTTTCCGGATCAAGTCCTGCTGCCACATATAATGTATATAAATCTCTGGCTCTCTTTCTCAATTCTGCCGGATTCTGTCTTATTGTCAAAGAATGTAAATCTGCAATTGCATAAAAACATTCATATTCTTCCTGCATTTTCAGCCAGTTGTCAAGAGCTCCTAAATAATTTCCCAATGTAAGTGTGCCTGTTGACTGCATAGCACTGTACGATACTTTCTTATCTCCTAACATAACTACTCTCCTTTATTTCTACATATTTTAATATCATACCACTTTTTTATTAAAAAGTGTACTAAAATATACTTTTTACTGCCCATCGCATTTTTGTGGACTTTGCTCTTGGATTTCTGATACATTCTTCTCTTCCGGGTCTGACGACCTCCCTTGCCACCTCACTGTATACTCCTGCATTTTTTAGTGATTTAAAGGACTTTTTCACTAACCTGTCCTCTCCCGAGTGAAAGGTTAAAACTGCCACTCTTCCTCCAGGTGCTAGTACATCCGGAAGTTTTTCCAGGAATTCATACAATACTTCAAACTCGTTATTCACATCAATTCGAAGTGCCTGAAAAACTCTGGCACAACACTTTTTCATTAATTCCTCTTTATCATTATTAGACATATTCCTCGTTTCTTTTGACTGCGAAACTGCTTTTTCTACTACATTTTTCAACTCTAGTGTTGTCTCTATTTTCTTTCTTCTCCGTTCTTCAATAACTTTTTTCGCAATTTCATAAGCATAAGGTTCATCAGAATTTTCTATGAGCATCCCCTCTAATTCTTCTAATGATATTCTATTCAAACGCTCTGCAGCCGAAACACCCTGATTTGGATTTAATCGTAAATCTAACGGTCCATCATATTTATATGTAAATCCACGTTCCGGATTATCTATCTGCATCGAGGAAACACCCAGGTCTGCCAAAATAAAATCGAATGGTCCATATTCTTCTGCCACTTTATCGATATCTTTAAAATTAATATTTACTGCCGTAAAAAGTTCACTGCCAAATCCTCTATCCGACAACCTCTTTTTCGTTTTCTCTATTTCAATCGGATCAATATCAAGACCATATACATGCCCTTTTCCTTCCAGCTTTTCCAACATTCTGTTCGTATGACCACCATACCCCAATGTTGCATCTAGTCCTTTTTGTCCTGGCTGTATTTCCAAAAAATCCAATATTTCCTCTACCATAATAGATATATGCATCCCTGCCGGTGTACTTCCTTTACTAATAACTTTTTCAATCGTGTCCTTGTATTTATCAGGATTATGTTCTTTATACTTTTCAGCATAAGTTCTGGGATGCGTCCCCTTGTACCTTACACGTCTCTTATGCGGCTTATTCTGTTCTATATCACTATTGCTTTTTGTCATATTATCCATGTTACTGCTGATTCATCCTTTCTACTGACATTCCAACTTTCATTCATTATATATTTTTATCTTTACAAAAACAACCTGCCCCTTGATTTTTTATATTGAATTCATTAATATGATTATAGAAATTTTTCGGAGGTTACCATGGAAAAGATTACAAGTTTTACAATTGACCATTTGAAATTATTACCCGGACTATATGTTTCAAGAAAGGACCGGGT
>CAOXUF010000322.1 GCA_948560485.1 uncultured Eubacterium sp. | reverse complement strand
TCTTTAGAATTTTAAGAATTAAGAGCAGCAAAAAGCGGCCTGACCATTTGGCCTGACCGCATCCCTCTAATATTCTTTTTTTGCTTGTAGTTTACATTTGTTTTAAGAATCTGCCACTCCAAAAACGCTTTTCACTTTATCATCAAAGCTTTTCGCGCTGTAACACTCTTCCACCACTCTCCCCCATTGATCGCAAAGCTTGGGCAGCAGCCTACTGTATACCGAAGCCCTCTTCTTATTACCAGGTATTCTGATGCCATGGTAATCTTTCTTCCTGGCAATTACAGTCTCCCATGGGTTTTCGATGCTTTCCGCATTATCACAGTCTCGATAGGCTGCCACTATCCATGCGTCCGTACTGTCACAGGGAATCGTAATCAAGATATTCTCATTATTGATGTTATTTCCAAGCCACTCCTTTATCAATTTCTCCAAATGCTCTTCATACCCTTTTGAATCTTGAGTATGCTTTCCACAAGGTAAAATAACCGGACATTGTTTCTCCATTAAATTTACACATCTTAATGGATGGCTCCCTTCTCTGGCCCGGCATTTTGCTACCCCGCATAGACAATGAACTTCCTTTTCTTTCCTCGAGACATCCGCATCCATTTGGATGACAAGTAAATCAAGCTGTGGCGTAACTTCATAAAAAACTTTATCTAAAATATTGGAGGTTGTCTCACACCATCGCCATACCCCTTTCCATCCGTTTCCGAATCGTCCCGCCATATCGGGTTCTGGCTGCAATCTTCTATATTCGTTCGTCTCGCCAGTTATATAGTCGATCACCTCTTTTATGACCATATAATCTGTTGGCCCTTCCCCTACAATACCGATCACTTTTTTCATAGCAATTCTGGAACACCCCCTAATCTCCCATTTATCCACAATCTGGACAAAGGCTGCCCCAATTCCAATAATTCCTTTGAAACCTGTATTCGGTTGATTACCGCATAACCATCCTTATCTCTGCTGACCGCAAACAAGCGGATGTCATCATTGCATAAATCCAGGCCATCCAACACCAATGGATTATGTGTTGTCATAAACACAGTCCTTTGTGATTCCAGTACAAGCTGTGAAAAAATTTCTGTCAGTCTTTTGGCCAGTCTGGGATTCAATGCATGGTCAAAACTGTCAATAGCAAACATAGACGGTGACTCAGGGTGCATCGCCATGCCCAGCATAAATAATACATATAAAGCACCTTCGCTGGCATCATAACCCGTAAACGCGGCATTCGCCTTTAGGAATTTATCTTTAAATCTAATAATCTGGCGTGTTGACGGGACCCCCGGATTCAAGTTTGCCCTTTTAGGCACTGCAATATCAAAATCTGATGCCCAGTCGATCAGGTCAAGTATATCTTCCATATATAGCGAACCAAATTTCATATCTCCATCTACGCTTTTTATGATTTCCTGTAACGCATCCGCCATTCGCCCACCATTTAACCCAATGGGTACGACTTGCGTATTATCCGTAACTGTCCCTCTGAGCGTCGAGGTGTCTGGCTGATAAATCCCATATTTTTCAATATACTTCCCCATTCTTCTGCATGCATTCCCGTTTAGTACTTCGGCCAACATAAAATAACCAATATTGTTATTCAACTGAACAGCCGTCCGGTTGCTTCTCCCCCACAGTAGAGTTCCGTCCTGGTTCACGCTTTCTGAATGATATTTCCATGTATCATCATCTGTAGGTGTGGTTAAATGAACGGAGTAGTCATATTCTCCTCCATCCTGCCATTGAATCCCTAAATTAACTGTAAGTCCGTCTCTCTCCATAGTCTTAAATTTTGACTTATATAGCGCTGATGCGCTTAGACGTATTCCTTTTCTCTGCAGGACACTATTATTTACCCTGTCTGTCATCGCACCACTCAATATCCCGATTGCCTCTAATATTGTAGATTTACCTGATCCGTTCGCTCCAATAAATACATTTACCTTTCCAGGCTGAATACTCACATCATATAAGGACTTGAAATTTTTCACATTGATTTCCTTGATTGTCATTCGATCTCCTTCATAAAATAGGAAAATTTGTATATAATACAGAAATTATATCATATCTTCAAAAAAAGTCCATATCTAAATCATAAAGTATGTGATTTAATAACACTTTTGTTGATTTTAGATATGAACCTTATTACTATATTTCCTCTTTTAATTTTCTAATCCTCTATCTCAACTTTCCCCACAGCAACCTCCTGCAATTCCTCCCCCTGATCCGTATGCCTTACTCTACTACACTCCCAAGCCCCATTTTCCACTCTTGTTAATACAAGCTTCAAATCGCCATCTCCCGTACCCAGTTCCATGGAATGCAGATTTATAGAAATCCTTTTTACGTCATTTCCTCCACCAGCTTCGTGAGTACCTGTAATCAATACCCCATTTACCCATGCTGTTTGCCCGCTCAAAATATCCTGCGCCGTAGCAGATGCCTGTGTCTGGCTTTCTAATGATGCTGTAGTGACCTCGCCGCCCTCCGAATAACCAGCTGGTATCTGATAGCTTACTCCTGCTTTTAGATCCACTGCGCCCAATATACCATTACTCGCCATAGTTCCTGTTATTTTAATCCCATTGGCCCAGACTT
>CAOXUF010000321.1 GCA_948560485.1 uncultured Eubacterium sp. | reverse complement strand
TAGTCTATTGTCACACATTTTGCCGCCATAGTCGAGGTACGCACTATCTACCGTTTATTTCCTAACAGTGTAGTCCCGGTTAGAATGTGATGTTAGGTTCTCACCCTCTTTTATGGAAAATAACAGCGAAAAGGGAAGGGAAAAGAGGGGGATGAAGGGTAGAAAAAAGGCCCCGCAGGAATGAAACCCGCAAGGCCCTGAAATCTGATTTCTATTCTGTTCTGCTATTTCCTCTCAGGGAAAAATATAATCTGCACTGAGGGAAAAGATAATCTGCATGAACATTTTCATCACTCGAACTCCTCGGCGGATAGCTTGAACTGGCTATTTTTCTATGATTTTTAATGGATTTATTATCCATATTCTTCAAAAATCGCTCTCGTATTTGTGCCAGTCAAAATTTTTAGAGCCAAAATAGAGCCATCCAGAGCCGCCATTTTCTCCTTGTCTGCCCTATCTACATGGTGCTAGCACCATGTTAATTAAACTTTTATCAATAATATGTATATTTTTATCAATTCGCACAATGTAACTGTACATAATTCTCTCGTCGGTCTGCTTGAACCTCTTCATCTTCTGGTCTCATAAAGCATATTGTCAATTTGCATAGAAACAAATAAAACCCAAATTGATTCAACGATGTTTCTTTTGCTACTTTCCCCTGTTCTATCATTCCGTTTAAAACACCTTTGTTAAACGTATTTAAAAGGCTAAAATCCACTACATAACTTTCATATCTTTCGTCTGGCAAATATAATAGTCTATAGTGCAGATTATTCACTATATCAGCCTTATTGAGTCCAAGCGAATCTATATCTAATAATGGAGCAATAACAATTTCATCATCGTGATCTGCGCTACATGTATTAGAAATAAGCATCCCTTTTCCTCTATATGCAGATATACTTCCGTCTTCTTCTAGCCTAGTAAAAGGTATTCCGTCAAAAATATCTCCTTGGGTCAAATAGTCGTATGCTTTATAATTAAATAAGTTCAACTTTTTTCCATTTAATTCAAACTGCTTTATTGCCGCTTTTGTCCTCTCTTTTACATATGGACTGATTGACGGAAATAGAGATTGAGTAAAATCAATAAATTCATCTAGCATATATCAAAAATATTAACTCCTGTAGGTTTGTAGATTTTTTTCAAAGATGCTTTGTAAGTTTCTGCTTCTTCTTTTGTAAAATCCCTCATATCGCTTTCGAACAGTTCCTTAGCAAAATTATAACTTGTTTGAACCTCCGTTTTAGTCATTTGAGGAGATGGTGTTGTTGTTCCCATATCATTATCAGAAATATTGCCCATAATAGCTAAAGGGGAATCATTGTATATCATCCCACTTGTATTAAAAGTAGTAGTTAAACTCAATGCTGAAAGAGCGATAACCGTCATCATTGCTCTCACACTAGATGTATCATTTCTACTCGTCATATACAAACTCCCCTTTCCTCACTAGATTTTCTAATTTGTTATCTATTATATTACTTGTAATTTGCAATATTTCGTCAAATGCTTCTTTTTGTGACTTATAATTCACATCATTATTAGCAGCATACCTATCATTTATATCGATTGAAGCTGATATAGTATGTTTTCGCTCTCCGGTTATACATGTCCTTCCATTACTGTATTGTTGAACAGAAAATTCCCTTAAATTCTGCAATGTTATATTAATATAATATCGGTTTTTATATACATATGTTAATTTGCAAGACAAATCATATAATTCGCCCATTTTTTCTGTTTCTTCGCCAAATAGACTTTTCTTTAATATCTCCAAACCCGTCCCATCTAAATCATCAATTTCAACATTCGTAATCAATCCCACAAAAGTATTATTGTTTTCTGTCATATTATCAATAATTTGATAAATATCAGAGTATCTTTGCGCTAAATACTCTTTGCACTTATTCCAATCAGACACAAACTCCCCATTATAATTTGTAATAAAGGACGATACAGATAATGCTATATTTAACACGGAATGCCCATTTTTAGTTTGAGCGATGATTCTAGGCACTTCGTCCTGCACCTGCTCAGGAATTGGTAAAATTGTTGATGGCATAAAATACTGTTGCAAAATATCTTCTGAATTTGCAAATTTCTTCCTATATTCCATAATTCTAGGATATACCAAGTTCAAATTTGTTTGTTTTATTATCATCTTCATTTCCTCCAGCCTTACCTACATTGTATCACAATGCCCAAATGTTTCAATGACTATTCTTAAAACTTCTTATAACTTTTCGAGTAGGTTGGGGCAGGCATTACCTGCCCCTATGTTTCTCTTTCCTTTTCTGCTGTTTCAGTTCAAACTGTCGTTGTTTCTCCGCTTCCCTCTGTTCCCGGCTCACAATCTTGCGTTCAGTTTTTAACTGTTCCTGCTGTAATTTCAAAGCCTGTTGCGATTTTGTTCCTATCCCAGCATTTTGTACCTGTTTCCGCACTTCACGCTGTACCCGTTTAGGATTGCGACCAGCTTCTTTTACATCAGCTACCACAGCAGAGCTAAATCGTAACCGATAATAATTTTTCAGAACGAAATCATAAACCTCATAGTCTTTTGGTTCTGCCCCAAATGTAACCTTACACACGGATAGCTTTCCCTCTGATACACGTTCAAACACTCCCACCCAAAAGGG
>CAOXUF010000320.1:1918-2650 GCA_948560485.1 uncultured Eubacterium sp. | reverse complement strand
CGGTAACTGTATTCTTCACCGTCTCCATCGCACTGAATATTGCGTTGCAGGCTGCGTTACTCTTCGGAGAAGTTGCCACATAAATAACTGCCTCCGACAAAATCAATTGTGACTCCGGCATACCTATTTTATGTACAGCATCTGCCGCAGCTGATGCCACTACTAAAGCCTGAGGATTTGCCATTCCAACATCTTCCGCAGCACAAATCAAAATTCTCCTTGCGATAAAATCTACGCTCTCTCCTACATACAACATCTTCGCTAAATAGTAAACTGCCGCATCCGGGTCAGACCCCCGCATACTTTTAATAAAAGCAGATATGGTATCATAATGATTATCTCCACCCTTATCATAACGCAGTGCTCTCTTCTGGATACACTGCTCTGCCACCTCTAAAGTAATATGTATCTTTCCATCTGACTTAGGCTCTGTAGTAAGAACGCCTAATTCTACTGCATTCAGTGCCGTTCTTGCATCTCCATTGGATAATCCCGCCAAAAACTCTACTGCCTCTTCATCAATTACTGCATTGTAAATGCCCATTCCATTTTCTTTGTCTTCTACAGCACGATGTATCAGTGTTTTTATATTCTCTTCCGTTAATGGCTGTAGTTCAAAAACAATCGACCTCGAAATCAGAGCTGTGTTCACCTCGAAATATGGATTTTCTGTTGTCGCTCCAATTAAAATAACTGTCCCATCTTCCACAAATGGCAGCAGATAGTCCTGCT
>CAOXUF010000320.1:0-1908 GCA_948560485.1 uncultured Eubacterium sp. | reverse complement strand
CTGACCTTTATTAAATCGATGTATCTCGTCTACAAAAAGAATCGTTTTCCTTCCATTCATCGCCATGGTCTGCTTTGCCTTCTCTACTACACCTTCCATGTCCTTCTTCCCTGCCACGGTAGCATTTAACTGCATAAACTCTGCACTGGTAGTATTCGCAATTACCTTTGCCAGTGTTGTCTTTCCGGTACCGGGTGGCCCATAAAAAATAACAGAGCTGATTTTATCAGCCTTAATTGCTCTATATAAAAGTTTCCCCTTGCCGATAATATGTTCCTGACCGACTACCTGCTCTAACGTCTTTGGTCTGAGTCTGCTTGCCAGAGGGGATTCTTTCTCACTATTTATATTTCTTGCATAGTCAAAAATATCCATTGTTCTGCCTCTTTATCTAAAAAAATATATTATTATATACAAATATACATACTCTATTTTATTCTATCACAAAAAGCTGCCGATTTGTATCATATCTACAATTTTCTCCCTGCTTTTTTTGAGTAATGGTGTCCGGATTTGAGAAAAATGCAATTTTATGGTAGAATAAACATCTTCGAGCGTGTTTTTAAACACCAAAATAAAATAAAGGAGGAGGATTTATATGATAAATATCAACAGAGAATTTGACGAGGCAAAACTTATGCCACAAATCAATAAGTATGCTGACAGGTGTATTACCAACTCCTGTATTGACCCTGATTTGTATGAAGAATACAAAGTAAAACGCGGACTTCGCGAAAAAGGGGGGAAGGGTGTTTTAACCGGTCTTACTGAAATTGGTGATGTTCATTCATTTGAAGTTGTGGATGGTGTGACAGTCCCTTGCGAAGGCCAGTTATTTTACAGAGGAATTAACATTGAGGAGATTGTAAAAGGATTTATAGAAGAAAAAAGATTTGGTTTTGAGGAAGTAACATATCTTCTTCTCTTTGGAGAATTACCGAATCAAAAGCGTTTAGAAAATTTTAATAATGTTTTGGCAGAATACCGGACACTTCCTACTTCTTTTGTAAGAGACATTATTATGAAGGCAACGAGTTCTGATATGATGAATCAGTTGGCAAGAAGTGTTTTATCCCTGTATTCCTGGGACGACAATCCTGATGATACTTCTGTACCAAATGTTCTTCGTCAGAGTTTAAGCCTTATATCCAGAGTTCCCTTGATTTCTGTATATAGTTATCAGGCCATGAGACATTACCACTACGGCGACAACTTACATATTATTAATCCGGACCCTAAACTTTCTACAGCAGAAAATATGTTAAGATTATTACGCCCGGACAGTTCTTATACAGAACTGGAGGCTAGAATATTAGATTTAGCTTTAGTTTTACATGCAGAGCATGGTGGTGGAAATAATTCTACTTTCACAACCCATGTTGTATCTTCTTCCGGAACAGATACTTATTCTGCTATCGCCGCTTCCCTTGGTTCACTAAAAGGTCCGAAACATGGTGGTGCAAATATCAAGGTAAAGCATATGTTTGACAATATGAAAGAAACGATTGATGACTGGAATGACGATGAAGAAATTAAAAGTTACCTGCGTGGCATATTAGACAAACGCCTTTATGATAAATCCGGTCTTATCTATGGTATCGGTCATGCTGTATATGCAATATCCGACCCAAGAGCCAGACTATTAAAAAGCTTTACAGAAAAACTGGCGATTGAAAAAGGACGTACTGATGAGTTAAAACTTTATGAAAATGTTGAAAGACTTGCACCGGAAATTATTTCTAAATCTCACAACAGACAAAAAAGAGTCAGTGCTAATGTGGATTTCTACAGTGGATTTGTTTATTCCATGTTAGGACTTCCTGATGAATTATATACTCCGCTTTTTGCAGCTGCAAGAATGGCAGGCTGGAGCGCACACCGTCTGGAAGAGATTATTAACGCCGGAAA
>CAOXUF010000319.1 GCA_948560485.1 uncultured Eubacterium sp. | reverse complement strand
ACAAAAACCGTTATAAAATAACAAAAGACACATGTGTGTGTCAATAAGTGCTATCTTATAACGGAAGGAGCGACGACGTATGATAAGAATTTTACTATCTACTAAGCTCGGTGAACGCAGGTGGACACAGGCAGAATTAGCAAGGGCTACAGGAATCCGACCAAACACAATCAATGAATTGTACCATGAGTTAGTTGAGAGAGTGAGTTTAGAACAGCTAGACCTTATTTGTGAAGCTTTGGATTGCAAACTCGATGAACTGATTGTGAGAGTGCCGGAGAAAAGCCCTAAAATTCTACATACCAAGAATGGCTCTCTGATTTCACCAACTGACAAATAGTGCTGCAACATTATTGTCAAAAAGGAAGACGTTCATGGATGCGAACGTCTTTCTTCATATCATAAATCCTGCGTACATTCAATGGAATTTTTTTCTAAAGATTTTTCAAAAATTGATATATCCATATTGTTATCAATATATCCTCGGCGGATGGTTTCTATATAACAAGCAGATGGTTTTCCGGGAAGCTGTCGTTCATCCATGATATATACCATTGCTTTCTTTTTTCTTCCTCCGATATCCACCATGATATTTTTCTTGAAATAGTAGCGTGGGTACCCCTCGTATATGTCCAGCCGATATTCATCGATTGTCTGAATTTCCCATACAAGAACAGGAACAGTTGAGCCGGATTTCCTTTCGATTGTTGCATGTGAGTTCCTTTTTGCGCCTCTATAAACCAGCTCCCAGTTATTCAATACTCCTTTTGCATAAACTCTAGCAGAGGGACATCTAGCGGCCATCTGTGCCAAATTAAGGTTGCTACCATAAGCAATATAAAACTTTCCCATAATATTTTCCTCCATTTCTCCCCGTTGTGCCGATAGGTCAGCGTATAATTTGTTAAGCAGCTCTGCAGATCACTCCTGCGGCTTTCTTCAATGGTGCCATAAGATGCAGGCGGCAAGTTTTGTATTCATCTCCATAAAGTCCCAACCGGTTGGTGAGGATATTCCGCATAATCGTAACTTTCTGCACCGGTGTGTAATTATCCATACTTTTGAAGATGACCTTTCCAGTGTCCGTAATTGCCCATGCTGAGACTGCGAGACAGAATTGAATGTATGCTTTGATTTTTCCAGCGTGGAGGGTGGAATTGAAAAGTCTGAATTCGACAGTTCCATTTGAAAAATAGGAGTGGAGATTAACTCCGTGATATCGGGTAGGATTGTAATGCTGATGGTCGATGCCACTAATGTATCCGTCGTTCGCCGGACTGTACCAAATGCGTTCAGCATCATTACGAGAAAGCTCTGTGCAGGATTTCATTTCTTTTAAAAGGTTTGCGCTAAGCTTTTGGCACCAACGCTCTCCGCGACTTTTGATTTCAAGTGCTTCATATATTAAATCCCGCCGAGCCACCATGAAATTGATTAAACGTTTCAGGGAATTTGGAGTGTGGTTCGCCCCATCTACATGAACATGGATTCCGCAAGAAGTGTTTGTTCTTGCGCCATTTTCACGAAGCTTTCGAATGATGTTCTGTAGTAATTCAATGTCTGTGTAGTTGAGCGGTGGAGTTACCAATTCCACTTTATATTCGTCTATTGGAGAATTGCTGTTATCACTCTGAATAGAACTGATAGAACCATCTCTCATTACTTTCCATTTGCGTGCTGCCTGGTCTGCAATAATGCGGGTTTCGTAGCAAGTGCTGTCTGGTTTGGATGCTGTGGTTCCGAGAACTTCTGCGACAATGGCAGCTGCTTTTTCTCTTGTAATACCTGTCATTTCTACTTCGACTCCGAATAACTGATTTTTCAACATATGTTTGTCCTCCTTGTGTTTTAAGATATTAGAATTTTATTCTGTGTTCTTGTTATAAATATATTACCATATGCACACGGTATGTCAATACATTTTAGAAAAAAATTTCAATATCTTAGAATTATTTATTGACTTATAAGTCTGATTTTGATAAGATAGAAGAGAGGTGATGATTATGATTACATATAAACCATTATGGAAAACGCTGATAGATAAGGATATGAAGAAGATGGATTTAGTTACTAATGGTACGTTAAGCAGAGGCACATTGGCAAAAATGGGGAAAAACGAAAAAGTGAGCCTTGATGTAATTGAACGTATATGCGGTAAATTGCATTGTAGAATTGAAGAGGTAATAGTGTATGATGAAAATATCGAATAATGTAAACGAGATTAGGATAGAGGATATATCTGCAAACATAGAGTTATCATGTATCTATCTAATAGAAAATCTGTGTAATGGAAAAGTATATATAGGAAAAGCTTCAGATGCGATTCATCGAATTGCTGGACACTATTACTCGTTGAGAAAAGGGAATCATATTATCAGAGAAATGTAAGAAGATTTCAATGTCGGTAATGAATTTGAAATCAAGACGCTTTGCCCATTCGATAAAAAAGATCACGATAGAAAGACAAAAGCACTGGAAACTTTCTTCATATTGCAGTATGATGGAGTAGGAAAAGGGTATAATGCGACCTATAATTATCCTTCTGCCGAGAGAGCCCATGAGATTGTGGAGGACAATGCCGAATATATAATCCGCTGTCTGAAAAACAATGAAATTAGATTTAGGCTGGAGATAAAGCTGTGAGATTGTCGTGAGATTTATAACTATG
>CAOXUF010000318.1:2454-2694 GCA_948560485.1 uncultured Eubacterium sp. | reverse complement strand
TAGATACTGACTATTTGTATTATTATTTGAAATCTAAAAAAAAGTTTGTAAATAATGTTGGTCGTGGTGTTGCTCAAAGTAACATAAATATGTCCATTCTTAAAAGTTTTGAGATACCATTGCCTAATTTTGTTGTACAGAAAAAAGTTGTGAATGTCCTTGATATAGTTTCAAGTATAATCGAAAATTATCAACAGGAGATTCAAACATTAGATGAATTAATCAAATCGCGGTTTGTGG
>CAOXUF010000318.1:0-2444 GCA_948560485.1 uncultured Eubacterium sp. | reverse complement strand
ACATTTCAAATGGTTAAAAGAATCCACCATCAGGATTTTGCCCCTGCAGGAACAGCTCAAAATCGTATCTGTACTTGATAAAATCAACGAATTGATTTCCTTTCGTAAACAGCAGCTTGCCAAGTTGGACGAGATAGTCAAGTCGCGGTTTGTGGAGATGTTCGGAGATCCGATTTCGAATCCTATGGGTTGGAACAAAAAGCCATTAGCTAATGAATGTGATATCGTAACAGGTAATACCCCATCAAGAAAAGTACCTGAATATTATGGTGATTATATTGAGTGGATTAAATCAGATAATATTAATACTCCAAATGCTATTTTAACAATTGCTGAAGAATATTTGTCTGAGGAAGGATTAAAGGTTGGAAGAAGTGTTGATGCGGGGGCAATTTTAATGACATGCATTGCTGGTAGTATTGGCTGCATAGGAAATGTTGCTATTGCTAACAGAACGGTTTCATTTAATCAACAGATTAATGGGATAGTTCCAAAGAGAAATAATACATGGTTTATGTATGTATTATTTGAGCTTTCAAAGGGTGGAATTCAGAGTGCGATTAATATGGCATTAAAAGGAATTTTGAGCAAAGGGCAGTTGGCTGAGATGGAGTTTATATTTCCGCCGGTTAAACTTCAAAATGAATTTGGAGATTTTGTTGAACAGATAGATAAATTGAAAGTTGTAGCGCAAGAAGCCCTTGATGAAACACAAAAATTGTTTAATAGCTTGATGCAACAATATTTTGGCTAAATTATATATAGTTTGATATCGGAATAATTGATATACTCTTTTTAAAAAGGGTTATATACGTAATGGAAACAATGATTTATAACATTTTAAGTGGCATGTTTGAGAGCCTTAACATTGCACAGAGCCTAAGGATTTGGCAATCATAGATTTACTGGCATCGACCGGGATGCGTGTAGGTGAATTAGGCTTCCCGAAGCCTTCTTGCATACTGTGGTTTGGAATATTCGTCTGCAAACAAAGCATTAATATGTAATACATATCCAAATTCTCTTATTGTTTGCAGGAACTTTTATGTGGCAACATTAGTTGTCAGGATTAACGATTAAGGGCTTTTTCTATATGACATAATGAACATAAAAAAAGAAGCAAGTAAGCCGCAAGAAAGGAGACTCCCCCAATGACTAACTTCGATTATCTGAAATACGAACCTAAATTTGAGAGCTTTTCAGATGTAGCTATATCAGCGGAGAAAATAGTCAGGATAGACTATGATGCCTGTATTTTAAATTGTAGGAGGGCGATGGAGTTTGCGGTTAAATGGATGTATTCCGTGGACACTGTGCTGGATATGCCATATCAGGACAATTTGGTAAGCCTGATCAATACAGATGAATTTCGGGGAATCGTGGATGTGGATTTATGGAGACGTATAGACACGATTCGGCGTATGGGGAATCATGCGGCGCATGGCGGCAGAAAATCTACTTTTGATGAGGCGGCATTATGCTTACAGAATCTTTTTATTTTTTTGGACTTTGTAGCCTATTGCTATTCAGATTATTATGAAGAACGTCATTTTGACACTGATTTATTAAAAGCAGCATCAGCGGATGAAGCAATAGAAGTTGATTTTGATGAAAAATTTGCAGATATTGACCTGAAAACATTGATGGCTGAGAACAAAGCGTTAAAAGAGGAATTGACTGCCCGAAGGGAAAAACAACGGCCTGAATATGTACCCAAGCCTCTTGACTTGTCGGAGTTTAAGACCAGAAAACTTTACATTGATGTAATGCTGAAGGATGCTGGCTGGATAGAAGGGAAAAATTGGCAAAATGAAGTGGAACTGATGGGGATGCCGAATAAATCCGAAACCGGGCGGGCAGATTATGTGCTTTATGATGACGCCCATAAACCGCTTGCCGTTGTGGAAGCGAAGCGGACTTGCACAGATGTTGCAAAGGGGCGCCAGCAGGCGAAGCTTTATGCGGATATCTTAGAAAAGCAGTATAAAAGACGCCCGATTATTTTTTTGACAAATGGTTTTGATACGCGGATCATTGATAACCAATACCCGGAAAGAAAAGTGTCAGGTATTTATTCTAAGCGCGATATAGAAAAATGGTTTAATCTTTTGACGATGCGTATGCCTTTAAAGAATATTGTCGTGGACAGGAATATTGCCGGCAGGTATTATCAGGAAGCTGCTATTAAAGCAGTATGTGGTAGTTTTGACCAGAAAAACAGGAGAAGAGCGCTCCTTGTAATGGCTACGGGTTCCGGGAAAACGAGAACTGTTATTGCGCTTTGCAAAGTGTTGCTTCATGCAGGATGGGTAAGAAATATTTTGTTTTTAGCAGATAGAAATTCATTGGTCACGCAGGCGAAAAGAAGCTTTGTGAATTTTCTGGCAGATGATTTGCCGGTGGCAAATGCCGTGGAAGAAAAAGATAATTATCATGCAAGAGGT
>CAOXUF010000317.1:1278-2754 GCA_948560485.1 uncultured Eubacterium sp. | reverse complement strand
TATTTAACGGTACAGGACATGGTATTAGTTGCGGTTTTTACAGCATTAATTTCTGTCTGTTCATGGATTACGATTCCGGCAGCGGCAGGACAGGTTCCATTTACACTTCAGACCTTTGCAGTGTTTGTGGCTGCAGGAATTTTAGGTGCAAAGAGAGGAACACTTGCAGTTATTGTATATTTGTTGATTGGTTTTGCCGGTGCACCGGTTTTTGCAGGTTTTGCCGGTGGACTTAGTGTATTGGCTTCACCGACAGCAGGGTATTTGATTGGATTTATTTTTACAGCATTAATTGTCGGATTCAGTACAAAAATTGTGAAACAAAAAAATGAAATGAAAAAGATAGTGGTGATGGCAGCTGCAATGATTTTAGGTGCTGTAGTTTACTATATTTTTGGCACAATCTGGTTTATGTTTGTGACAGAGATGAATTTGGTAAGTTCCTTAACTTTATGTGTTATTCCATTCATTATACCTGATTTGGTTAAGATAGCAGTGGCAATTATTATTATAAACAGGTTAAAGAAATATGTGCAGATTTTCAATTAGACCTCATCATTTATTATGCCTGCAGTTTTTTGAAGGAAAAGGATATAGTGGAGAGTTTGTAAAACATATGGCAGAGATACAAGAGCAGCTTTTACAGAAAAATCCAGTAATTAACATTGTATCTGGTGTAGATGATATATGTAAAAACTGTCCTAATAATGAACATGGACAGTGTAGTAAAGAAGCTTCAGTATCGGGAAACGATAAGCGTACATATGAAATGATTAAAAGTAGTTTAAAGGAAGAACAAACATGGAAAGATTTGACGCAATTAGTATATAGGAATATTATAGACAAAAATAAATTAAAACAGGTTTGCGACGTATGTCGTTGGTCTGATATATGTGAAAGCCAGTTACACAAATAAGTGTAATTGGCTTTTGGTATTTTATTACCCTTTGTATTATGTTAAACTATGAATAATTTTCATAGAAAATATAGTAAAGAAAACAAATCATAGTTTTAACAATATGGATAGAAAAGTAAAAATATGGTAAGATAAACAATGTTAAGTAAAAATCAAAGATTCCGCAACAAACTATATAACATAAAAGAAAATTGTCAGTGGGAAAGGAATGAAGAAAATTATGGAAATAAAAGAATTACAATCATACGAAGTGATTATCAATAAACATATAGAAGAAGTAAATTCTGATGCATACTTATTAAAACATAAAAAAACAGGGGCAAGAATTGTTGTGTTATCCAATGATGATGACAATAAAGTTTTTAATATTGGATTTCGTACACCAGTTACAGATGATACAGGAGTGCCTCATATTATTGAACATACGGTGCTTTGTGGTTCTGATAAGTTCCCGGTAAAAGAGCCATTTATGGAATTGGTAAAAGGTTCATTAAATACATTTTTAAATGCTATGACATATCCGGACAAAACAGTTAGATCGGAAGAGCACACGTCTGAAC
>CAOXUF010000317.1:0-1268 GCA_948560485.1 uncultured Eubacterium sp. | reverse complement strand
TACAATGACAAAGACTTCAAAAATTTGATGCACGTTTATATGGATGCTGTATTCCATCCTAATATATATAAAGAAGAAAATATTTTTAAACAGGAAGGCTGGCACTATGAATTAGATAGTAAAGAGGATGACATTACCATTAATGGTGTCGTTTATAATGAAATGAAAGGTGTGTTTTCATCTGTTGACGGAATGGCATCAAGAGTGTCTTTGCAGTCGCTCTTTCCAGATAATGGTTACAGTAGTGAGTCGGGTGGAGACCCAGATTTCATTCCTGAATTAACTTACCAGCAGTATTTAGATTTCCATGGAAAATATTATCATCCGTCCAATAGCTATATTTATTTATACGGAGATATGGATGTGGTGGAACGTTTGGAATGGCTTGATAAGGAATATTTATCCCATTATGATTATCTGCAGGTAGATTCTGAAATCAGGATACAGAAATCATTAGAGAAACCATGCACTGTCAAAAAAGAATATGCAATTTCTGACAGCGAAAAAGAAGAAGAGAGTGCTGTTTTAGTTTCAAATTTTGTTATTGGAGACAGCTTGGATGTAGAATTGAATATTGCATTTCAGATACTGGAATATGCCATTATGAAAATTCCCGGAGCACCTCTAAAACAGGCATTAATTGATGCAAAAATCGGAAAGGATATTATCGGAGCATACGAAGATGATATATTACAGCCGATATACAGTATTACAGCAAAGTATGCGAATGAAATGGATGCAGACAAGTTCAATGATTTGATAGATAAAACATTAAGAGAAATTGTGAAAAATGGTATTCATAAAGATGCATTAAGAGCAGGTTTGAACAGCATGGAGTTCTCTGTGAAAGAAGCAGACTTTGGCGGTTTTCCTAAAGGATTAATATGGGGACTGAATCTTATGAGTACATGGCTATATGATGAGAAACAACCATTTGCTTCTCTTGAGACAAATAAGGTTTTTGATACATTGAGAGAAAAAATTGATACAGATTATTTTGAAAGTCTGATAGAAAAATATCTGTTAAAAAATACGCATCGTTCTACTGTCATCATGCAGCCAAAGAAAAGTCTTACAGAGGAAAAAGAATCTGTACTGGCAGAACAATTAAAAGATTTAAAAAATAGAATGACAGAAGAAGAACTGGAAAAATTAATTGCAGATACGAAACAGTTAAAAGAATATCAGGAGACACCTTCTACAGACGAGGAACTGGAAACAATTCCGTTATTGGAGATAGAAGATATTGAGAAGAATCCTAAGCCGTT
>CAOXUF010000316.1 GCA_948560485.1 uncultured Eubacterium sp. | reverse complement strand
TACGGCCAACAAGGTTAGGGGGCGTTGTTATAATTTTTCCCGGGAGCTTAGGATATTTTTATCTTTGTGTCGGGCGGATTGTGTATCAGAGCGTTAATGATAATATTTTGAATTGCACGCCGGAGCAAATCAGGGTCAAGGAAAACGATAAGTTCTTGTCCGTCACTCTCAAACTCTATAATGCGCTTAGAAAATGCAGGGTCATTTATAATATCAATTACCACTTCTTTGACATACCTTGTGATAAGTACCTCCTGCGGATTATAGGGCACTACGCCGGAATCAATCTGGTATGTCAGTTTCAGGTCATTTAACAATTTTTCCACATGGGAAACATTCTTTAAAATTATCTTCCCATATTCCTGTGCTGTTTCCACTCCGGCTATTTGGTTATCAGCAAGCAGTTCCGCATAACCTTTTACCGGGGAAAGTGGTGTTTTCAAATCATGGGTAATATTTGCAATCCATTCTGTGCGTGCGTTCTCCGTTTCTTCTTTTATCTTGTCGCTTTGTCTGATTTCCATATCCATTTTATTCAGTGCTGCGAAAATGTCACGAAACATGCCCTTTTCTTTTAATGGAATGTAGGCACGTTGTGATACGTTTCGGATACCCCCTGTTATGTTTGATAATTTTCTTGAAATCCAACAAACATATCCGAAAACCAAAACGGCAAAGATGAATAAGGCTGAAAGAACGATTTTTTTCACAACAGGCAGTAACCGGGTAAATCTTTCACCATTATAATACAGCATATATTTTCCTATTGCATAGGGAAAACCTATGATATAGCTGCAAGTTTCTGTTGAATCTTCTAAACAGCTTACAAAAACAGTATTTTCATTCTCATAAGCACTTGTACCAAAAGCAAGCAGCGTAGAAGCGGGATAGCTTGTGGGATAACTTTCCGGCTTGTTATAAGAAAAAATCTCCTGCCCGGATTCATCAATTACTTGAATCCATAATCCATATTCATCCAAACGGTCAAGCCCTATTTTTTCTACTTCCAAGTTTTCATCTTCGTAATCCATCCAAACAGAAAAATTATCTGTAAACATCTGCGCCCATGAAGCGATACTTAGCCCCTCCGGCTCCGGAATGGAAAATATATAATAAAACAAACCGATTGTAATAGATGCCATCATCAGAACAAAAATGGAAAAGACAGCAAATGAACATAAGAACGGATTGAATTTCTGTTTACTTTTCATAAGGGTTCACCAGTTTATAGCCTAAACCTTTCATTGTTATGATATATTCGGGGATAGCAGGATTATCCTCTATCTTTTCACGCAGGTGCCGGATATGCACCATGATTGTATTGTCACATCCAAAACTGTCTTCACCCCAAATAGTTTCATACAGACGTTCCCTACTGATAACACGTCCTATATTTTCTGCCATATAATTCAAAATTTCAAACTCACGGGCAGTCAATTCAATTTCTTTTTCGCCTTTCGTCACCCGGCAGCCTTGCGTATCAATCATCAACTGTCCTATTTTCATAGACTGATTTTTCATTGGAGTATTCTTATATTCTGCCCGCCGCAACTGTGCCTTTACCCTGTATGCTACTTCTTTGGGACTAAAAGGTTTTGTTACATAATCGTCACCGCCTACTGCCAAGCCAAGCAGTTTATCCAATTCATCATTTTTTGACGATAGGAACAGAATAGGACAATGGGAAAACTGTCTGATCCGCTTACACACTTCATACCCATCAATTCCCGGAAGCATAATATCTAAAATAATAATATCCGGCTGGTTCTGTTCGCAGATGTTTACAGCGGTAATCCCATTATCAATTTTGATGATATGATAGAATCCCTCTATGTTAAGTGCTTTTTCAAGTAAATTTAAAATATCTGGCTCATCATCAACAATCATTATCCTATATTCATTCATGAAATGTTTTCCTCCTGCAATTTACTGCATTTCTTATTTCTTAATCGACCATCAGCAGGCTTTTCAGCATCTTTTGGTATTAGCCACATACGGCTGAACTTTGCCACACCGGGAATGCGGTTTTCTTCGCATAGTTTCTGTACTCGTCTTTCCGAAATGCCCCATTTCTTTGCCGCTTCTGGGGCAGAAATAAACTCTAACATTCTCATTCATCCTTTCTCAAACTCTAATCGTCTATAATTATATGCGTCCAACCGAATAATTTCAAGCTTTTAAAACCAGCATCATGGGAAAATTCAAAAGTTTAAATTTTTCCACAATGCCGACTACGGCGGAATCTAGCTCATTCATTCTATCTTTTTATCTAAAAACGCAAATAAGAAAAGCCCTGCATTATACAGAGCCTTTCTACGCTTTGATTGTTCACTAACTACTGTTCCATTTTTCACCGAAACAATATTACAGATATATCTCTGCCGCTTTAGCAAAATTAGCTTTTCTTACGATAAGTTCCGACTGTTTTTCTTTTGACAGGCTTTCAAATATACCTTTGTAGCCTTTCTCCAACAGTGGAGTACCTTTTGCCAGTAAATACAGCTTTGTATTCAGCCATTCCTCCCACAAGTCTTCAAATAATGCCACGCTGTCCGTAAAGGTTATTGCATCCTCAAAGCCATGTGGCGGCTTGTAATATTTCAACTCGACAAAACCGTACCTGCCCACGTCAAGCACCACGATATTCTCCAATTCGTACAGCTCTGCAAACGCATCAGCCACCTTTTGACATTTTGCACGTTCTTCCTCTGTGATATAAACTTGTTTTTTCATACCGCTTTACCTCGTTTCTTATAAAATTTTACCATATTCATTTTATAAGAACCACCCGCACA
>CAOXUF010000315.1 GCA_948560485.1 uncultured Eubacterium sp. | reverse complement strand
AACTCTCTTCCTGTGGAAAAAAAGCCATACTCCTTCTTCCGGATATAATAGCTGTCCCTGTTGTCCGTTTTCCGCAATAGATCAGACTCATAGAAACAATCTGCATCAAATGTCAGGAAATCCACCTGATTCTCCTCTGCACGTCTATACAATTCATCTAAAGCCTTTTCTCCCTGTAAAAGGTCATCACTGTCCAAAAAGGCAATATAATTTCCCACTGCCTCTCTTAATCCCACATTCCTGGCCTCTGCAAGCCCCTTATTTTCCTGCCGTATCAGCCGAAACCGCTTATCCCTTTCCGCATAAGCTTCCACAATCCTGTAAGAAGCATCCTGTGATCCATCATCTATACAAATAAACTCACAATTCTGCATGGACTGCTGCCGTAAGCTTTCCAGACATTCCCCAAGGTATTTCTCCACATTATAAATAGGTACAATTACAGAAACCTTTAGCATTTTGCTCCTCCTACGGCACTGCTTCATTTTACAACAATCCCTGTCATTCTCACTGCCTGTTTTTCCATTCTGATTCTAGCTGCTGATAGAATCCCTGTATTGGATATTTGGCATCTTTTTCTGTTTTTCTTTGTGCGATACACCATATATAGACATGACCTATCTGTTCCAACCCACTCATTGTTTTGATATAATCATTCAACTCTCTATGTCTCCAGTCTTTCCAATCCGACGCAAAAAGTCTGCAGTCCTGCGAATAAAATCCTTTCAACAATCCATAATCTTTATCGTTATCTGAGCTGTCGTCCCCATACATAAATTCCATAAAAAGATGACGAATGCAATATCCATTGTAATTATAAAAATCCAGAAAAAATGTCGGCGAAAAGCTATAAAAGCCATGATCCACATATCCTGCCAAGGCCAATATATGAATCACCTTTCCTCCTACACAGAGCATTTCCGATATGTTTTTTATCGCTTTGGCGATATCAAAAACGTGTTCTAAGGTTCCTCCATCTATGATATAATCAAATCTGCTTTTCAGTTCATCTGGCAAATCAGCATTTAAGTCAAATATAATATCAGCTCCGTCAAGCTCCGAATAATCAATAGCATGAACTTCCCTAAATCCAAACATTTTAAAAAACAAATAAGAATCAATCGGATCAGTATCTTTTATTCTGTTATATATCGCTTCATCATAAGGCAGATTCATACATTCAACTGTTTTCATAAACATATCCCACTGAATCAATATGTTTTGCCGCCCAATCATACATAAAGACTTGTTTCTCACATCAGATTCACCGGCTGTCTGCAAAATTTTAATCAAAGCGTTTGTGTATAATCCCATTTTCTCCCTCCATGTGCGCTATTATATGAAAAGTCCATCTTAGTAATCCCCAATCTTTTCTGCCACAATAAATCCATTCCATTCATTGTATTGTAATTCTTCTTTCATTAAAAACTTGTTGGCACTTTTTAATCTAAAGCCCGCATTATACAAATAATTTTCCAATTCCATCAAAGAATAGTATCGCATTTTTTCCTCAATCTTTATATCAAAAGGAGCTTCTTCTCTTCCTTCTATTATATATCGATAATCCATGTGCAACACATTCTCCATGCATTCCGGGACAGCATTTGAAATCCTTGTTATCCTTATTCCTTCCGTACAAACCTCCCGAAATTGAGGAGTTAATTTTTCCATCAAAATAGCTGGCTCATTGTAGAAGTTAAATAAAAAAAGTCCTCCTTTCTTTAAAGATTTTGAAATATTATCAAAAAATGCTCTTAATTGGCTATTCTCCAACTGATAACCAACCACATGTGACATAGCTACTGCAATATCATATCTTTTATTTATCGATGAACTGCATATATCGTGTGTTTGATAAGCTACCGCATTATTTTTATGGTTGTGTTTTGCATAATCAATCATATCTGGGCTTATATCAATTGCCATGACTCTCGCACCTTCTCTTGCAAAATACTCATCAAAAACACCCGTTCCACATCCTACATCCAGAATGTCTTTCCCATCTATTCCTTCTGACAAATCAGAAACATATGATATAACATCTTTTATATATTGTTCTTTTCCTGAATAAAAAAATTTTTCATAGTATTGAGTAATATCGCCTTCAAAAGACGACTGGCCAATCAAATGCTTCACTACTGCTCCTCCAATAAAATTCCTGTTCAAAACATAATCAGTTTTTCGTTTATGCCGCCATATTTTTCCTGACATATGATAATACAGCGGATATTTTTTATACTTCACACAACGCTTCCCATATTCTTTCACCGCATAGTTTTCTTTCTTTTTCAGAAACATAACTATAGTTCTTCATAAATTCCAAATATCCTTCTACATTCCCAACAGGGTTTTCACAAATGGGGAATCGGTTCTTTATGTTTCTGGTAAACATGGCATATTTATAATAAATCCAATATTTTTCCCGTGAAAAGCGCTCTGTATACGTAATCACTTTCTGCTGACATAAAAGCGTATCTGTATCCATTATTTTTAATGGATACAGAAGTGGCAAAAACCATATCGTATGCTCATTTTCCTGATACCCCCAATAAGATGGTTCCCTTAAAAGAGGCGGCAAAATCGGCTCATTTTCCTCCATTGCCATATTGTCTTGTTTTACCTGCCTGCTGTTCCTGTCAAATATCCATATTCTCTCTCCCTCTGCCGGTAACAAAAAAATATATTGAGATTTCACCACCATTCTTACTATTTCCACTTTTAAATCTATAGAAATACTGTCCAACAAGTTCCCTTCTCTGTCAAACTGATACAAGGATTTCCCATAACTTCCAACAGCCCATCCACCATCTTCATAAAAATCCGCACACC
>CAOXUF010000314.1:2339-2833 GCA_948560485.1 uncultured Eubacterium sp. | reverse complement strand
GACCAGATATTTCGGCGGTTCGGTTGTCTTGTCTTTCTTTATGGCAAAATCAACACGGTACTTTTTGGCTACCCGCTCAAAAGATTTGATATTGCCATCCGTGACTTCAATCGACGATACCCCCACGCCCTCGCCAACGAGCTTTTTCACAGAAGTCTTTCCATGCGTTTTCTGTGCTTTCTGCTTCTGGTGGTTTAAGTACATCCGCATTGCAGCCTTTAGCACATTGGCGTCTAATTTTGCGGTCTTAATCACAAGGGCAATCGTTTTTTGTGTTACTTCCTCCTGCATTAAGCACCTCCTTGTTACGTTCCTGCATCCGTCCATGCGCTACGGGGGAATCCCCCGGCAGATAATGTAAAAGACAATCTTCAAAGCAAAATTCACGATATTCCTCCTTCCTACTTCTGGACATCATGTCCAGAGGTTAATATGACGGGCAATCTCTCCGGATATAGTCCTCATATTCCTTTAATTCCATATCTATATCAGCT
>CAOXUF010000314.1:0-2329 GCA_948560485.1 uncultured Eubacterium sp. | reverse complement strand
AGAGCCTGCCAAAATCAGCGGCAAACTTCTCTATGATACGCTCATGGCTGTCTTTAAAACAGTACTCATAATAAATTTTCTTTTTGCTGCCGCCCCCACGCATATCCGAGAACGAATAATTTATTTCCCCTGAATGTTTTACCGAAACCTGTATGCAGCTTCCCTGCCTCCTTAACTGAAAACAGGCGACATTTTTCCTTGTTGAAACCGTAATGCTTGGATTCACCCCCGCTTTTCCACAGGCTTCCGCTATTTTCCCTAATAATGCAGCCACCGCTTTTTTCTGAAATTCGTTTCTTTCCATTTTGCTCCCTTTCCACTTCTGGACATCATGTCCAGAGGTTACCGCTTTTCATTTAAACAATAGATTGTGTGGAGATTGGCACATAACTGATTTCCCCCATACTCCACATCATCAAGCAATAATGCCTGAAAAAGCACATCCCCCACTCCGTCAAGCAGCATGATCTTCTGCTCCTGCTCGGAAAGGTGTCTGTACTCCGCCCCGTCCATAACAGCGGATTTCCTTGCAGCTTCACAGCAAGTAAACAGACCGAGGATATATTTGTTTGACATGATAAAGGCATATGTTTCCTTTCCGTCATAAATCATCCGGTATTTTTCTGCTTCTCCCTCCGGAAGCGTAAAGAGACACTGCACCGTTTCCAGGCAAAGCCCGCTGTCATAATCCGGCTGTAACCGCTTTTTGTACTTCTGTACCCTTGCATAAATCCCCTCCCGTTCTAAAATGGAATGGGTACGCTTAAACTGCGGCTTTCTGCAGAGCATATCCAAATCCATATATACGTTGTTGATTATGGTCTTTTCTGCAAACTGCCGGAAAGACTTTACCCTCAGCAGATAGGCAAGCACTTCATCCAGCTTCTCCTCTGATGTGATGCTCTGGAAAGGTGCGCCGCCAAACTCCAGCCTGTCAAACATAAGCGGGCAGCTCCCCTTTTTTATCTCCCGTTCCATTGCCCTTTTTACATCCCATAAGGATTCCATAGTTATCTCCTTTCCGCTTCCTGGCACATTGACCGGAAGCAATAAAAAAAGGCAGTTACAAATCTACTGACTTATAACTGCCCTTACGCTGTTCTCATGTTATATTTTTATTCACTTATTTATTTAAAACATCATAACTCATAGTTCTAAACACTTGACTATATTTTTTAAATCCTTCTTGTCCGATAACATAGATATTCGGCATATAGTTCATTCTCGCTTTTGAATACGCAATTCTTTCCAACCCATTATCAACAGCAGTATGATTACTTAATGCCACATCAACCTGTTTTTCAGCAGATTTTTCAAGGAAATAGTCTAATGATTTAAGATATTGAATTACTCCTTGCTTTGTTC
Organism: uncultured Eubacterium sp.; assembly: GCA_948560485.1. Next base: position 964 of record CAOXUF010000314.1, on the reverse strand, counting down.
TTGGCGGTGTTGTTCCGCCCCAAAGTGCTGCCATATATGTTTTATTATTTTCTGTAACAGGAAATATATAGCTCAATCCACCCGGAGTATGCCCCGGTGTACCATAAACATATATGGTTTTATTGCCTAATGTTATAATATCACCATCTTTGATATAATTTGTTATATCATAATCTTTCCATGTTTCAGGGCGATCAGGCTTTACAGGGTGTTCTTTCCAAAAAACATCATCCGTTTCAGATAAATAAGTATCGACGCCATATTTTTCAACAAACCACTTTCCACAGCCTGTATGATCAGTATGTCCGTGAGTTAAAACTATTTTTTTAATCGTATCAGTATTCCAACCAATATCTTTAATTGCATTTACTATTGCGTCAAATGCCTGTTTTGATGGCCATATAGCATCTATTACAATTAATCCGTAAGTAGTTTTTAACACAAAGCAATTTGTTTCTTTTTGAGCCACGATGAGTAAATCATCAAATATTTGTGCGTGGATAAACCACGACATATCTTCCATATTCTTAATCGTTTCTTTTGTTACTATTGGTTTATTTAATCTATCCATTATGTTCTCCTCTGCACAATAAGTTTATTTTTGCACAGAGGCTAAACGGTTCTTGGGATGTATGCGTAATGTTATTTTCACGCTTTCACCTACTTTCTACATTTCTCTCCATAAAATTTCAGCTTTTCTAGTTCTACAAACTCAAATTTATTTTGGGAATAATTTTTTGCCAATCCGATAGAATATCTCTCCCAATATTAAACAACAAATTGCAAATATAATCATTTTGACTGGTTCAAAATCGGGTAACAACTTATATCCTAATCCACCACCAACTGCCAGTGCAATAACAAGTAACAGCACTCTTTCAAAGTGTTTCATAGTAATTTCTCCTTTTCTCAAATTCCGATTTGTTTCTTTATTTTCAGCATCCAGTATACCTCTCTGCTATAT
>CAOXUF010000313.1:2146-2834 GCA_948560485.1 uncultured Eubacterium sp. | reverse complement strand
TGATACCTTTATTTTTAAATGAATATCTTTTGTTTTTTCAGTTGTCACACTAACTTTTCCCAAACGCAAGACAGCACTTTCAATAATATCTTTGTTTTCATCTAATCTTGCAAAATCATCAAGAGATAAATCTTGATTCGGCACGCGATTTATTGCGGGGTTAGATGACCATCCTGCACTTAAATAAAATTTCCTCCCATTAGTGTCAATATTATTACAATCAACACTTACAGTGACAGGAATTACAAACATACTCCTTGACATCTCATCTTGTATGGAAACCATCATATAATGACGAATAAATTGCATTTGTTCCTTGTGATCTTCAACGGCACTAAATTTTGAAAACAAATGCTTAAGTTTACAATAGGCGGCTTCAGTAACCATATCCCCACCGCTAATCACACCATAATTGAATAACATTTCATTAGTTTCAAATAAACGAAATTCTGATGTTCCCTTTGGACATTGTGTTAAATTTATTACAATGGTATCTCTCATTTGCAATTCCTTAATGCAATCTTTAAACATTTTATTTTGATCGGGAACCCCTCCTGTTCCATAAGTGCGGAGTATTACAGCCTTGACATCCCTGCTTGTACAGTTTACAGTAAATGCATTCATATCCATATCTGGATAAATATCACAGATAGCCACCTTGGGAGTTGAGGATATAAACTTATTCATA
>CAOXUF010000313.1:532-2136 GCA_948560485.1 uncultured Eubacterium sp. | reverse complement strand
AAAAGGTCCTAAGTTTCTGTCTTTTTTTAGATGAGCTAAATCCACCATAACTTTATCTGACGCTACAGAGGCAATTTCGGGATAATTTGGAGAATAAAACCCCTCTGTCTTATCAAGAGCAATTTGCTTGGTTGTTCTGTTACCCCTAAGTAGCCATTTTCCAAACAAAACACAAACACCCTGAATATCTGTTGTGTTTTTTTGTGAAGCAATTTCTATTGATTTATGGATATTTTGTTCCGCATCGCTGTTTCGTTCAGTCAGAGCTAATTCTGAACCTGTTAAAATTATTGGTTTATTAACAGTTCCATCAAAAAGGAATGAAATGGCAGAAGCAGTATAAGCCATTGTGTTAGCTCCATGAATTATAACAAAACCATGGTAATGCCCCCAAAGTATTTCAAGAACGGCAGCCATCAGAATCCAATGTTCACTGCCAATATTTGATGAATCTAATGCAGGTTCAAACGAATAAAAATCTATCTCAAATTTTTCTCTTTTTAAGCGTGGCAAATTTATTATCAATTCTGACAAATCCGCTTGCTTAAGTTCTAAAGATTCCTTTTCAAAAGGATCAAATATCATGCCAGCAGTACCGCCGGTATATAGAACACAAACCTTTTCCCCGTTCGGGTATAAACGTTGTTCATCCTTTATCAGTTTAAGTCGTTTATTTAGATCAGATTTCAAGCGTAGAATAATTTCATTTAAATCATTAATGCGCTTGTTGTGCGAAACTTCACGATTGCATTTTGCGATTTGATTTATCCATGATTCGTTATTTTCGCTTGAACAACTAATATTATAAATCGCATGAACATTTGTCTTGTCCATGCTACCACGACCATAGATTCCCGTAGGTGTATAATCACTACTGATTCCAACTTTATTTAGTGATGTGATGACATCGTTATATAATTCATCTATTTCATTTGAATCATTAGTATTAATATTATAAAAGCCAAGTTTAGCTGCCTTGTTATAGATGTCGTTTTTTGTATCATCAAAATTATCTGTTTTTACGTTTTCAACTAATATAGGAAATAATATTTGTTTTTTACAACTCATTTGTTTTTCCCAAAAATATTTCCAGATTGTACGACAATAAGGATCATAAAACCATTCATCATCAATAAGACATAGCAAGATAAAAGAACGAGTACTTTCGTAACAACTTTCGTCAGACAGAGTGTCGTCATAGTCCCTTATAGTGAAATCCTGTTCAGTAAAGTGTTTTGTCATACCTTTCCTAAAGGTATCTACAAGTTTGTTTGTGCCTGATTGCTTATATAATACAAAAATATCGTTCATTTATCTCACATCCCATTATTTAGTATTTACTTTATTTCTCCACGAAGCGCCTCCCCCATGCGTCTGCGAATTTCATCATATGGCAGTCCAAGTCCAAGAAGCCATGCCATTTTTACAGTCATTGCTTCCATACTCATATCACGGGCGGGTATTGCACCTAATTTGCGTGCTTCTTTTCCAGGAGTGTTTATGTCCATACTTGCAATGCCATCTGGCGCTTGTGTTGTTACAATTATGGGAATTTTCTTTCTTCTTAGATATTCAAATCCATCTCGTAAATTATCATATATTGA
>CAOXUF010000313.1:0-522 GCA_948560485.1 uncultured Eubacterium sp. | reverse complement strand
TTCAGCAACATTGGGATCTCCAGCACCAGTTGCACGGAGAATAAATCCTTTGATATTTGCTTCACCTTCGACCAAAACTTTAAAAATATCTGATCGCATTCCTGGAAATTCAGTAAAAGAAGCTATATGCATATCAAATCGGTTGGCAATTTCCAGTTCATCACGAGATTTTGCGGGATTTTTCCAGTTGCTTTTGTGAACATTCAATTCAGCTTCGTCAATGCGAACAGAATTGCCTATCGTTCCAATCAATTTACCTGCACCAAATGCTTTGAAAGCATCATAGTCATATTCAGTAGTTTTCTTGACACGTGTTCCATTTATAATCTTGCTACCAAACACTACCATAACTCCCCATAAATCTACTTTGTTATATGTGGCTATACGAATAGCATTTTCCAAATTCATCTGAGCATCAGAACCTGGTTCTCCGAAAGATACTTGCGAACCAGTTAATACAACAGGTTTACCAAGCCGTCCAAGAGCAAAAGACAATGCAGCAGAAGTGTACCCAAGCGTGTT
>CAOXUF010000312.1:1835-2884 GCA_948560485.1 uncultured Eubacterium sp. | reverse complement strand
ATTACCATGCAGATCATATTAGTGGTCTGCCTGGGTTATTGTTAACCATGGGAAATGCAGAGAGAACAGAACCACTTACCATGATTGGACCAAAGGGGCTAGAACGAGTGGTGAATTCTTTAAGAACGATTGCACCGGAACTTCCTTTTGAAATTCATTTTATTGAATTAAATGATAATACACAGACGATTCAATTTGAGGAATATAGAATTAATGCATTTAAGGTAAAACATAACGTTACCTGTTATGGATATTCTATTGAAATAGACAGAAGTGGAAAGTTTGATGCAGAAAAAGCAAAGAAATTAGATATTCCTATTAATAAGTGGAGTGTTCTGCAAAAAGGTGAGACTGTGGAATGGGAGGGCAATCTTTATACTCCTGATATGGTTATGGGTGCACCACGAAAGGGATTAAAGGTAACATATTCTACAGATACCAGACCTGTGGACTCTATTGTTACCGCAGCAGCAGGGGCAGACTTGTTTATTTGTGAGGGAATGTATGGTGAACCTGATAAAGAAGCTAAGGCGATAGAACATAAACATATGACATTCAAAGAGGCTGCTACGATTGCAAAGACAGCGGCACCAAAAGAAATGTGGCTGACTCATTACAGTCCGTCACTGGTGAAACCATGGCTCTATATGGATGAGGTAACGGAGATTTTTCCGAACGCAAAGGCAGGGAAAGATGGAATGTCTGTAGATTTACGGTTCGAGGATTAAGTAGAGGTGTTATTTTGAAAGAGGTAAAAATATTAGCGATAGAAAGTTCCTGTGATGAAACGGCAGCTGCAGTTGTTGTAAATGGCAGAGAGGTATTGTCCAATGTGATATCTTCCCAGATTGATTTACATACACTGTATGGAGGAGTTGTACCTGAAATTGCTTCAAGAAAGCATATTGAAAATATAAATCATGTGATTGAGAAAGCTTTATCTGATGCAGAAGTTACTTTAGACGATATTGATGCAGTGGGAGTTACTTATGGGCCGGGACTGGTAGGAGCACTGTTGGTAGGAGTAGCAGAGATCGGAAGAGCGTCGT
>CAOXUF010000312.1:0-1825 GCA_948560485.1 uncultured Eubacterium sp. | reverse complement strand
TTGCAAAAAATATTCCACTGGTAGGAGTACATCATATCGAAGGACATATTTGTGCTAATTATGTAGAAAATAAAGAACTTGAACCACCATTTGTATGCCTTGTTGTTTCGGGAGGGCATACACATCTTGTAGTGGTTGAAGATTATGGCAAGTATAGAATTTTGGGAAAAACCAGAGATGACGCAGCAGGAGAAGCGTTTGATAAAGTAGCAAGAGCGATAGGTTTAGGATATCCGGGTGGACCGAAGATTGACAGAGTGTCTAAGGAAGGAAATCCTCATGCCTATGAATTTCCGAGAGCAAAAATTACAGACAGTATCTATGATTTCAGTTTCAGCGGCTTAAAGTCTGCTGTGTTAAATCAGTTGAATGTCTCTCAGATGAAAGGTGAAGAAATCAACCCTGCGGATATTGCGGCATCATTTCAGAATTCTGTTGTAGATACACTGCTTACCAGAGCGATGCTTGCCATGGAAGAGACAGGAATGAAAAAACTGGCAATTGCTGGAGGAGTGGCTTCTAATACAGCCATTCGAAAAGCATTTCAGGAAGAATGCAAAAAAAGACAAATTGAATTTTATCATCCATCTCCTGTTTTGTGTACAGATAATGCAGTGATGATTGGTTCGGCAGCGTATTATGAATATATGAATGGTGTAAGGCATGGATGGGATTTAAATGCTATACCAAATTTGAAATTAGGGGAAAGATAATAAAGGATTTGTATTAATGGAGAGAGATATGAGAAAAGTGACAGCGATAGTACTGGCAGCAGGCAGTGGCAGCCGTATGAAGAGTAGTACAAAAAAACAGTTTATGGAACTAAAGGGAAAACCGATTTTGTGGTATTCCCTTTTTGCATTTGAAGAATACGGTGTTGATCAGATTATTCTGGTTACTGGGAAAGAAGATATTGAATATTGTAAAAAAGAGATTGTTGAGCGATATGGATTTGAGAAAGTAACGGATATTGTGGCTGGTGGAAAAGAACGTTATGAGTCGGTATACAATGGACTGGGGAAAGTCACGGGAGATATTGTATTAATACATGATGGGGCAAGACCGTTAATCTCGCAGGACATCATAGAGCGGTGTATAGAAGGTGCAATAAAGGATGGCGCATGTGTTGCTGGGATGCCGGTAAAAGATACCATTAAAATTATTAATGATAATAAGATAGTAATTGATACTCTGAATAGGAATTGTTTGTGGATTACACAGACTCCTCAGAGTTTTATGTATGAATTGGTAAAAACTGCATATGATAAAATGCAGAAAAGTGATTTTGACAATATTACTGATGATGCCATGGTGGTTGAGCAGTTTACAAACCATAAAGTAAAGTTTGTGGAAGGAAATTATTCTAATATTAAGATAACAACCCCGGAAGATATTTTGGTTGCAGAATCGCTGTTGAAACAATAAGACACAACAGTTCAGCCAAAAGCTCGAATCCGCTGCGCTTCTTCTCGCTTTTATGGCTCACCATATACAGAAAAATAAGGACTCAAAGTCCTGCAAGCAGTCCTTGTGAGTCTATATTTTTCTGTGCATGGCTGAACTGTTGTAAAAAATGTAAAAAAATTGTTGACAGTGAAAAAAAATAGTGATAATATAGTCAAGCACGTCACAAAAGACGTGTCATGGAGAGGTGTCCGAGTGGTTTATGGTGCCGGTCTTGAAAACCGGTGTGGTTAGTCCCACCGTGGGTTCGAATCCCACCTTCTCCGCTTATATATTGTTTATTCTTGGTTGAATAATAATATATATTTTTTATAAGTAAAAAAGAAGTCAACTACTTGGAGAAGTACCCAAGTGGCTGAAG
>CAOXUF010000311.1:1339-2931 GCA_948560485.1 uncultured Eubacterium sp. | reverse complement strand
CCGTTCAATATCAGGCTGACCATGTCGCTGTGCATGCTGTCAGATAAAATCACATTATGACATTTCTTTACATCTTTTACCTGAATAGAAGGCTGTCTGAAATAATATTCATACGGATTAGATGTTCCGTTTATTTTATGATCTTCCGCATAAAGAAAACTGTTTCCATATTGGATTACAGGTATATAACCGCATATGTCCGCAAAATATAAATATTCCAGTAATTTTCTGTGTGTTGCAAAAAAACCACAGTTAAAGTCATTTATATTGATATTATAGATGATCTTATCCTTTAAATATGGACCATAATGATTGATTTTTAAGTTGAATTTTTCACCAGCCATCTGTTCTGCCTCTGCTTCTTCAAAATTCAGTTTGTTCTGTGTATTCTATTTAAAAATTTATGTTTATCCTCTTCCGAATAGAAAAAATCCATCTCCGCATTTCCAACATAATACCTGTCTATTATTTTTTGTGGAATAACCAAATTGTCTTTAACTCTTCTATATACTTCGTTATATACTTTATCAGAACCAACATTAGCTTGTTTTAAATGAAAATCTTTTATCCCACAAAAATCACCTATCACCTTTTCATTTACAGACATTTTCTCCATCTGTAAACATAGAATTTCATAGTTTCCCTCTTTTATTATTATATACCCCCCTCTCCTATTGAAATCATATTTATAAATATCTATCCCTGTAAACATTTCCAACTCCGACTTGAACCACTTAAATGGATATCCGCCAACACTGGAACTCTCCAAGAAACAGACTACATTCTCCTCAATCTTCTCCTTTGACATAAACTTCTCTGCATTTTCAAAAAAATTAGATATTACTTGTGAGATCGGTTCTCTTATCATAGTTATGATTTTTAACTTGTGGCTCTTCAGAATATCCATAGCCTCACTAAAATCAGACTTCAATCCGGTAACGCAATTATCGGGATCTAAAGAATGTATATGCATGACATTTACATAATCCCGCAAAGTACAATACACGCTTGTACTCCCAACCTTGCCCATTTGGTAAACCAGTATCTCCGGGACGGAATCTATAATCTGATAAATGTAATCAAGCCACGCCCTATACCGTCTGTTTTCCAAAAGCAATTCTTTTCTTCTTAAATATTTCTTTGCAAATCCTTGTTGAAATCTATGGTCATTTATATTTCTTGCAATCGCCCTATCTACTCCCCAGTATGTATATATATTCGCTTTCAGTTCCAGTCTGTTTATATCATTCAAAATGTCACTGTGACACCTGGTACTTGTTATTATTATATTCAACTTTCCGTCACTTGCCTTCTCACAAAGTGTATTTGGATCGATTATCTTATAACCCCTGACTTCGCCATTTTTTTCCTTATCACAAAAACATTCGACCCTGATTCCTGCATCTTCCAAATCCCGGGATATCCTTCTTCCGTCAAATCCAGCACCATATAAAATATTTTTGTTGTCAAATAGTGAAGCGATATTCTCGATCAGTTCGTAATCATTAATCACGTATTCCTTCCTCCCTTTAAGTCCATTTTAACCGATCAAAACTTTTCGTATCTAATAACGTACCTACTACCCAACATGC
>CAOXUF010000311.1:0-1329 GCA_948560485.1 uncultured Eubacterium sp. | reverse complement strand
TAGAAATCATTTTAAATCTGAGCATTATATTTAGATATAGTCAACACCAAACTGGTATTCAAATCCATCCAATATTTTAGAGATTTCAACACATTTGGCTGATGCTACAATGATCTTTTTACTCCACCCTGCACATTTTTTTTCAGGTTTTTTCACTATATATTCTCCAATTCTGTTGTCCCACTTACTATTGTCTGTATCCCATATTTCTATAATATTCATACCATTTTTTTCCAGTTCTGCCATTATTTTCTGCCCTATATGACCGGCACCATATATAATAATCTCATCCTGCTTTCTCAAAATTTCATTCTTCAAAAGCAAATCTATCTTTTTTTCCGGAATAATATGTGCTGGGCTTAATGGAAAAAGTATGGATTGCAATGTCTCCTCATTCTTTTGATTTATCGCTGAACGTTCCATAATTTCATAAGTACACATAGACTCAAAGAGATTTAACATTTCATTGTTGTTTCTCTCAGCAATGCTCCTGCAGTCATCAATAAAATTATGACAAATGTGATCATATAAATGTAACATTTCATTTGTTTCATATTGCAGCGAATACTTCTCAACTATTCTCTTCCTGCATGAATATGGATCCATCGCTCCACCTGCATCTCTCAAAACCTTAACAAGGATTTGAACCATTTCCTTGTTATTTCCCCTGTCTATCTTATAACCATTAATACCATTAATGATAATATCCTGCATGGCACATACATTATAAGCTATTACCGGAGTTCCGCATGCCATCGACTCTACCGCCGTCATTCCAAAAGTTTCCTGTGTACTTGGAAATATAAATACATCTGCCGCATTATAGATTTCACATAACTGATCCCTGTCATTGATAAATCCCATATTTACATTGGGAATACCTAATGATTCAAAAACCTCCCCGCCATATCCAAAAGAAACAAGTTTAATTTTGTCACATTCCATCAAACGTCTGATATACTGCTCTTCTTTCAGCGCACCAAATATTTCAACCAATTCTGCGTACCCTTTTGTCTTAGCCTTCACCGACTGTGCACCCATCAGAATAATCTTTGTATCCTCGGAAAAGCCCAGATTTTTTTTGCATTTCTTTCTGTTAAGTATCCTGAAGTGCTCCACATCAATACCAATAGGGATCAGACTGCATTTTGCATCCGAAAAAACATAGCTTCTTTCTACCAATTTTTTTAGCCATTTGGAAGCAACAACAACATGGATCTTATTACCATATACGCATCGTTTATCTTTAAGTACAAAACTGGTGACATTCAATTTCTTTATGGCTAATTGTGGACATTCGCTACAATCTGAAAAAAACTTTATACACTT
>CAOXUF010000310.1:1157-2944 GCA_948560485.1 uncultured Eubacterium sp. | reverse complement strand
TGGAATCTCGTGACTGGAGTTCAGACGTGTGCTCTTCCGATCTTAATTGGAATATTAGCTTTATTTGTTTACAATAGAGTGCATAAGTATATTTTTAAAGAAATTGGGAGTGATATAAAATGATTTCGTATATTATTGGTGTGGTCGATTCCATTGAAAGCGACAGAGTTGTATTGGAACACAATGAGACAGGATATAATATTTTTATGCCGAATGCATCATTGGAAATGATTGGTGTGGGCGAAAAGTTAAAGATATATACATATTTTAGTGTCAGAGAAGATGCGATGCAGTTATACGGTTTCCTGTCAAAGGATGAATTAGAGTTATTTAAGAAACTTATTGGTGTCAGTGGTGTTGGCCCGAAGGGAGGGTTAGCGATTATTTCTGCATGTCCTGGTGATTTGTTACAGATGGCGATTATTTCAGGAGATGCAAAGGCTATCTCAAAAGCACAGGGAATCGGTGCAAAGACAGCGCAACGTATTATTATTGAACTAAAAGACAAGATTGATATTCAGGACATGATTTCTACTCAGGGGACAGACACAGATGTCAGAGATTCCACAGTGCAGTCTGATGTTATTGAAGCGTTACTGGCTCTTGGATATTCCAGAACAGATGCATTTAATGCAGTAAAGAAAGTGGATATTTCCGAGAAAACGGATGTGGAAAAGGTATTGAAAGCTGCTTTAAAAAACATTATGTAGCCATTATGAGATGACAATAATAGAAAGAGTTATAAAAATAGAGGAACAATATGAGCAAGAGAATTATTCAAACCGAAATGGCATCAGAAGATGTTGTGATTGAAAAAGGCCTGCGTCCTGAAACTTTAGAACAGTATGTAGGACAGAAAAAAGCGAAAACAAATCTGAAGATATTTATTGAGGCAGCAAAGTCTCGAAATGAACCATTAGATCATGTACTTTTTTATGGACCTCCGGGACTGGGAAAGACAACGTTGGCATCTATTATTGCAAATGAAATGGGAGTCAATATAAAAGTTACATCGGGACCGGCAATAGAAAAACCGGGAGAGATGGCAGCAATACTGAATAATCTTTCAGAAAATGATATTTTATTTATTGATGAAATACATAGATTGAACAGGCAGGTAGAAGAGGTACTTTATCCTGCAATGGAGGATTACTCTATTGATATTATGATAGGAAAAGGGCAGGGAGCCCGCTCTATCAGATTAGACCTGCCGAAATTCACTTTGGTTGGAGCGACAACCAGAGCAGGGCTTCTAACAGCTCCGTTAAGAGACCGTTTTGGAGTAATAAATAAGTTGGAATTTTATTCGGTAGATGAATTGAAGCAAATCATAACCCGTTCAGCTTCATTACTGGAAGTAGAGATTGAAGAAAATGGAGCGGTTGAGATGGCAAGGCGCTCTAGAGGAACGCCTAGACTTGCAAACAGACTGTTAAAGAGGGTGCGTGATTTCGCACAGGTAAAGTACGACGGTATCATTACATATGACGTGGCAAATAAGGCATTAGATATGCTGGAAGTGGACAAATTAGGATTAGACAAAGGTGATAGAAGCATTCTCGAAACAATTATTTATAAGTTTTCAGGAGGACCGGTGGGTCTGGACACGCTGGCTGCAGCGTTAGGCGAGGATTCGGGTACTTTGGAAGATGTGTATGAACCTTATTTGATTCAGAATGGTTTCATACAGAGGACACCACGGGGAAGAATTGTTACAGACCTCGCTTATACACATATTGGTATTGAAAATAATATCTAAAAATGTTATTCTATAATTATGAAAAATT
>CAOXUF010000310.1:0-1147 GCA_948560485.1 uncultured Eubacterium sp. | reverse complement strand
TAGGAGGAAGGATAAAATGAGAAAGAATTTATTCAAAAAAGTTGCAACTACAGTAATGACATTAACAATGGTAGTTGGCTTAGTCGGTGCAGTACCTGCCGCTGTGAAAAAAGGTACAGATATATCCAATGGTGTGAAATGGCAGGGATTCTCCATTCATACAAGAGAGGATAAAGGTGAATGGGAAGATGCATTAAAGAAAGATGGTCAGAAGTATATGAATACTGCTGATACAAAGAAGAGTTATGGTGAAAATGCAAAAATTACTTCACAGACATCAAGTAGTTTCTTAATGGATATTACAAGTACAGGATGGAGTGCAAACTGGGCACCTACTGGGAAAAAAGATGCAAAAGGAAACATGGTATGGGGATGTGTAGGAAACAACCCATGGGGTGTTACAGCAAAGAAAATCTTAAAGATTGAAAAAGGTCGTACTTATACAGCTACTTTCAAGATTAAGAGTACTCTTCAGAACGAAATTATGGAATCTAAAGAGCGTGCTGATGGAACAGGATATAATGTAGGAACAGGAAAATACAACTATATTAAACATGTTCATGTAAAAGCATATAGAAATAACACTAAGGATGGAGATCCTGGAATCAAAGGAACAAAGGTTACAGCTACATATAAGGGACAAAACGTTGTAACTACAACTAAAGCAGATGCTACTAAGACAAAATACAGTGTAATCGCACTTGACAGCAGAAATGATGATTATGTTGATGTTACAGTAAAATTCACAGTTGATGGTGACAATATTGCTTATAAGCAGAATACATGTGGTATCATGATTGCTATGGGAGCATTCTTATATAGTTTCCCTGATGAAAATGACATGAAAGGTACTGTTGAAGTAAAAGACTTTAAGGTTGTTGCAGGTGATAAAGTTGCTACATCTAAGTTGAAAAAAGCAAAAGCAGGAAAGAATAAAATTAGTGTTTCCACAAAGAAAGTAAAAGGTGCAAAATCATATGAATTCCAGTATGCACCAAAGAAAACTTTTGTAGGAAAGAAGACAGTTAAGTCTAAGAAACCTTCTACTGTATTAAAAGGAAAGAAGATTAAATCAAAGAAGACTGTATATGTAAGAGTTCGTGTTAAAACTAAGAAAGGCTATACAGTTTGGTCAGCTCCAAAGAAA
>CAOXUF010000309.1:2508-2968 GCA_948560485.1 uncultured Eubacterium sp. | reverse complement strand
ATCACTACCGGCGAATATCCCATATGATTCCAGTATCCACTACTATCTGAGGATATAAATGTAGAAAAAAGTTTCTGATAATACTGCAAATCATATAATATAGGAATAGAATTATTTACATCATTTCTATTATCTCCTAAAAATAAAATGATTACTGGTAAAAAAATTACTGCTGAAATCGTAATTGCAACAATAGCATACAAAAGCATACTCCCCAGTTTAACAAAAGTCTTTTTAATATTCTTTTTATGCAGAAAAATGCATCTTACGAATGTATATATGACTGTAAGAACTGTAATCATATAAAAAAAGTAAAAATTACTGATTGCACATAAAACAATCGCCAATATAAAATGATACGGTTTTCTGTCTTTTAAAACTTTCTCTACACCTGTCAGCATCAACGGAAAAAACATGATAGGTAGAATAAAGAAAGGATGTCTCACTGCCGCCCACATTG
>CAOXUF010000309.1:1964-2498 GCA_948560485.1 uncultured Eubacterium sp. | reverse complement strand
AAACATATACGAGTGCACCTTCTATGACTGCATTTCCTGTCTTACCCATAATTTTACAAAATTGAATAAAAAATAATCCTGCCAGATATAACCTTAAGATAATCAGAAATGCATAAAGATATTCTGTGTATTGGGGCGCTACAAATACAGATAATAAATTCAAAGGCTCTCCTAAGACATAATAATTTAAAGTTGTAATTATATCTCCGCCATAACCAATTCCAAAATCCCACATAGGTACAGAAAAAGTATGATTTATTAGTATATTCTTCGCAATATCTCTCAGCCATGTCCCATAATATGTTAATGCAACATTATGCTGGGCATATCCATCTAAATGCCATATAAAAGATTTATCGTTTACAACAAAATATCCAAAAGTTAAAATTGATGCCAAAATAAACATCAATGAATATTTTGACACCAAACTTAATTTTAAATCCTTCATCCTCTTCATTTGTTTTCCCTACCTTCCCACTATAGATTTGGTGCCTGCTCCGTCGGATTATATCCCGCATCACTTAATGCTTCTAA
>CAOXUF010000309.1:0-1954 GCA_948560485.1 uncultured Eubacterium sp. | reverse complement strand
TGACCGAAACATTCCATAGTCACCTTTAACTCTACAGCAGCATTTCGATTTACGGAAACAAACTGATTATGCTCTAATTTAATAACATTTCCCTGTTGTTCGGCTATTTTGTTTGCCACCTTTACTAATTCACCCGGTTTATCCGGAAGTAATACAGATACTGTAAATACTCTTCCTCTCTGAATCAGACCATGCTGTAATGTGGAAGACATTGTAATAATATCCATATTACCGCCACTGATAATAGAAACAACCTTCTTATCCTTACAGTTTAAGTGTTTCAATGCAGCTACTGTCAGAAGTCCTGAATTTTCTGCAACCAGCTTATGATTTTCAACCATATCCAGAAAAGCATCTATTAACTCATCATCTTTGATGGTAATAATCTTATCAATATTTTTCTTCACATATGGGAAGATATTTTCTCCCGGTGTTTTCACGGCAGTACCATCTGCGATCGTATTTGCACTTGGAAGTGTAACTACCTCACCTGCTTTGATACTTGCTTTCATACATGCTGCATTCTCAGGCTCTACACCAATCACTTTAATTCTCGGATTCAATAGTTTTGCCAATGTACTGACTCCGGTAGCCAGTCCGCCTCCACCGATTGGTACCAAAATATAATCAACTGTTGGAAGTTCTTTAAATATCTCCATAGCAATACTTCCCTGTCCTGCAGCAACATCTAAATCATCAAAAGGATGAATAAATGTATATCCTTCCTTCATTGCAAGGTTCAGTGCATATTTGCATGCATCATCATAGACATCTCCGTATAAAACCACATCTGCTCCATAACTTTTCGTGCGGTTTACTTTCATCAACGGCGTTGTTGTAGGCATCACAATGGTAGCTTTTACACCATACAGTTTTGCAGCATAAGCAACACCCTGAGCATGATTTCCTGCTGAAGCGGTAATGAGTCCCCGTTCTCTCTCCTCATCTGTTAATGTGCTGATTTTATAATAAGCACCTCTTACTTTATAAGCACCTGTAAACTGCATATTTTCAGGTTTAATATACACCTGATTTCCTGTCTGGGTACTAAAATAATCACTGTAAATCAAACTGGTATTTAATGTTACCTTTTTTACAATTTCACTTGCTTCCTCAAATTTCTTCAAATCTAAAACTTCACTCATATCTCTCACTTCTTTCTCTATTCTTTTATCGCTGTTTATTCAGTAAACAAAGCTTCCACAAACTCTTTTGCATCAAATTTTTGTAAATCATCAATCTGCTCACCTACACCAATATATTTTACCGGTATTCCAAGTTCTGACTGAATTGCAATGGCAATACCGCCTTTTGCGGAACCATCCATTTTGGTTAAAATCACACCTGTAATATCTGCACATTCTTTAAACTGTCTTGCCTGTTCTAATGCATTCTGTCCTGTAGTAGCATCTAATACAATAAAATTTTCCCGTCTTGTACCATCATATTCCTTTGTTATTATTCTATCCAGTTTTTTTAGTTCTTCCATAAGATTTTTCTTATTATGAAGTCTTCCTGCTGTATCGCAAAGCAGAATATCTGCATTTTTGTTTTTGGCTGATGATATTGCATCAAATAAAACAGAACCGGGATCTGACCCCTCCTTTCCGGAAACGATATCTACACCGGAACGGTTTGCCCACTCTATCAACTGGTCAGCCGCAGCTGCACGAAATGTATCAGCGGCTGCCAAAACCACTTTCTTTCCATTCGATTTAAACTGGCTTGCCAGTTTTCCAATTGAGGTGGTTTTTCCAACACCGTTGACACCAATCACTAAAATAACTGATTTTTCATTTTCAAAATCATAAGCGTTTTCGCCAATATTCATCTGTTTTTCAATACTTTGAATCAGAAGTTCTTTACATTCCATCGGCTCTTTGATATGGTTCTCTTTTACCTGTTCTCTTAAATTTTCTAAAATTTCTTCTGTCATTACTTATCACTCTCTTTC
>CAOXUF010000308.1:1635-2991 GCA_948560485.1 uncultured Eubacterium sp. | reverse complement strand
ATATTCTTTTAGAATTTTTTCAATGTATTTTAGCTGAATCTCTATGTCTTCACATATATAAATATCAAGCATTTTACTCACCTGTAAGCGCATTCCTAAGCCGTGAATAGTATCTGATAATTATATCTATTATACTGTCCTTTCATGGCATAAGCAAGAATTTCTTTCGATCAAACTGCAATTATATTTTTATTAAAAAAGGGTAATTGCAGTTTGTCAAAATCTTTCGGTTTTTGTTTACGTTTATGCCATGAAAAACTACGTTGGAGATAAATGGATTATTCAAAATCCAAAAAGGTGATAAGATAAAAACACAATTTTAATAATCCGTGTACCAAAGCAGAGGAGAGATAATTGAAATTAATATACGTGAAAAACTATACATATGAGTTGGTAAACACAATAATGCGGAAAATGAATAAATATAGAGATTATTCAGAAGAAGAATATATAGTGATTTCATATGGACTGGAATTGCTGTTAAATTCTTGTTTAAAAGCAGTTATTTATTTGATAATTGGAGGAATTTCAGGGGTTTTTGCCGAGACGGTATTTGTAATATTTTTTCTTGCAGTGCTTAGAAGTTTTTCAGGGGGATATCACTCAAAAACAGATATAGGATGTCTTATTCTGACGGGCATTTTGATATTTGCCCCTATTCTAATTGCAAAATATTTGCCAATAGATAAATCTTTATATGAGGCTTGTTTTTTTGGAGCACTAATTATACATTTGCTGTTTGCACCACAAGATGAAAAATATGAGAAGAAAAAGAAAGGAGAGTTATATAGGGCAGGAAGTAAGGTAATAGTTTTGCTTGCTATATGTGCAGCCAATGTTTGGCTTGCGACAGATAGGATGAGATTTACAGCTGTATTAGTATCCTTAGAACAAGGAATATTTTTGTTAGAACACAAGATAAGCAGGAGGAGACAATATGTTAAAAGAAACGGTAATTAAACAAGTAGAAAAGATGGCGGTATTTTTGGCGGAAAATAGCGAAAAAGCAAGTATTCCTATTTTTTCATATGAGGTAAAAAAGCCCGATAAGCTGGATGAATGTCTTTGTACATTAAAGAATGAATCGAAATAGAATCATAGGAGAGTACATTGCACGCTGCCTGCAGCGTGCAAACTTATATCGGACGAAGTGAAACCGGGTTCAGATACCCCGTAGCCTGCGGTGGGAAATTGCCTTCATTTATAGAGCTGCTATTCACCGCCAAAGGATGATCACAGGTTACGTATTCCGTAAATTCAGGTATGCAGGAGGCTTTTGGTGTAGCAGAACTTTAATGGAAGTAGCTTTAAAATAAATATTAAGGCAAGGTTAGAAGATGGAAAAGAAATCAAAAT
>CAOXUF010000308.1:0-1625 GCA_948560485.1 uncultured Eubacterium sp. | reverse complement strand
AAATGGCTTGAAGGAATCTCTGTAACAATAGCAGTATTAATATTGTCTTTACTCGCAGGAAATGATAAAGGGAAGGACGTTAAAGAAGCAGAAAATAATAAAATTATGGGGAAAAGAATTGAACGCGAGATACCATCTTGGTCTGAAAACGTCACAATTCGTGGTAAAGTTTTAGAAGTGCATGACGCACATGGATATGTTTTATTAATTGAATCTGAAGCAGACCAAAGTTTATGCCAGGTTGATGTTCCAGAATCTGACGAAACAAAAAAGTTTAAAAAGGGGGATATAGTAAATGTAACTTATAGTGGAACAGGGCTTGAGTCTATTCCAGAGCAATTAATTGGAGTCACTTCAGTTGAGATTGAACGACCGCCTTAAAAGATTATTCCAAGTATTTAAGTGTTTTATTGACTTTATGACTAAAATATATATTTTCAAAATGGGTAGTTCGACATTAATGCTGCTTGATGTTGTTGATTCATTTGCAAATGCGGAACTAGAAAGTAATCCACATTATATAGAGATAGTTAATGGCAACTGACATAGCGAGTCTCGCTACCTATATCGCATACGGCTATAAGCATATCATCACTGATGAACGAGAGTTTGTCATTCTTTGTAAATCTTCCCTTAGTCTTAAATTCTCGTTAGGACTTTGTTCTCGGATCTTTTGAGAGTTCCTCCGTTTTCAGGAGAAGTTCCTTATTACACTGCATCCATGTGGATGAAAGTTTTTTCTTGGCTTCGGATTTCTGCGCTTTTGCAGCAGCTTTCTGCTGTCTGCGGATTTCAGCCCTGGATATATTTTTGAATTTGAAGTTTCTAGTTGCATTTTTGAATTGTTAGCTGTAGTATTCATTTTAAATATCTCTTGTTCTTTAGATTATGACCAAAGGTTAGGTCAGCAACAGTCTAAATTTACAGGAGGTATTTCATTTAGTCGAGTTTCACTATGTTTATATTATACAGAAAGCTGTTTTATGATGGATTTAAGCACATGTTCGGATTCTGTATTTTAAATATGGATTAAAGAACAATAGAGCCTCCTTTTTGGATTAATAGAGGGTTTATAAATAATAGGGACTTGTTTTAAAATATAATAAATTCTGGTGTTAGTCAATATCTGTGTTGGCCTTGATGGCTGTCCTGATTTTAGGACAGCATAAAGTGTATTATATGATTATCTAATGAAATTTGTAATGATAATCATATGAAAAATAATATTGATGTTTTGATTGAATGTATAAAACATTTGGATGAGCCGGACATTAAATGGATCATTAACCTTGCGCTCAGTATTGTTTCTGATAACTAGCATCCGTCTGACAGGTCAAACTGTTCATACTGTCAGAATTCATCTGTTATCAAATACGCTATGCTAATGCGGAATAACAGTTTCTCGTTTACAGGCAGTCTGTGTTCGATGGGAAAAGATGCTTAAGCGGCAACTACAGGGGCCTCCCAGCCAAGTGCTTTTAACTTCTTAAGGTATGCAGCTATTTTACGTTCCTTATTGAACTGATTGTAATAATCAGCTCCAAGATCCTTGAAAACAACTCCATCCTTAAGGATGTGGTATATCGCAATGAGCATGGAATGGGCAACGGCCACATAGGCACGCC
>CAOXUF010000307.1 GCA_948560485.1 uncultured Eubacterium sp. | reverse complement strand
CAATTACATCATTGTAGACCCGGCCATGGCAGATAACGGAAAGTTATACACAGGTTTTACTCCTGACTTTGCATTGGAAATGGCAAAATTGTGTTCCAAAGCCGATGTTGTTCTTCCAAATATCTCCGAAGCATGTTTTATGCTGGGCAGAGATTATATTGGTGAAGATGCTGCTCCGAATGAAGTAAAAGAACTCTTAACAGAACTTACATCTCTTGGTGCAAAAACTGTCGTTATTACCGGCGTGCGGTTCGGAAAAAATGATTTTGGTTTTATGGGATACGATACAAGAACAGAAGGATTCTTCCAATATTCTACAGAGGAAATCCCTATGAAGTCTCATGGCACGGGTGATATTTTCGCCAGTACATTTACCGGTGCGTTGATGAACAACTACACTGTTTACAATGCTTTAAAAATTGCTGCCGACTATACATGCGCATGTATTAAAAACACTTACAATGACCCTGAAGCAGTTAATTACGGAGTAAACTTTGAGGCGGAAATTCCGTTATTATTAAAGATGATTGGAAAATAAAATCCTAAAAAGCACATCTCCCCATCGGGAAATGTGCTTCTTTCTTTAAACCAAAAACAATATATTTATTTCACTTTAAAATATGTCTAATTTCAATTACCTTTTTAAATTAACTTCGCCAATTCCTCAGCTTTATCCGTCTTCTCCCAAGGCACATCAATATCGTTTCTTCCAAAATGTCCATAGGCTGCTGTCTGTTTATAAATTGGTCTGCGTAAATCAAGCATTTTGATAATTCCGGCCGGTCTTAAATCAAAGTTATCACGTATAATTTCCACTAACTTTTCATCACTGACCTTTCCTGTTCCAAATGTATCTACCATAACAGACGTCGGATGTGCCACACCAATCGCATATGATAACTGTATCTCACATTTATCAGCCAATCCTGCTGCCACAATATTTTTTGCCACATATCTTGCTGCATACGCCGCAGAGCGGTCTACCTTAGTACAGTCCTTACCTGAAAATGCTCCACCACCATGACGGGCATAACCACCATAAGTATCCACAATAATTTTACGTCCTGTAAGTCCGCTGTCACCGTTTGGTCCGCCAATCACAAAACGTCCGGTTGGGTTAATAAAGAATTTCGTATTTTCATCCACCATTTCTTTTGGAAGTACGGGATCAAACACAAACTTTTTAATATCTGCATGAATCTGTTCCTGTGTTACCTCAGCATCATGCTGTGTAGAAAGCACTACAGCATCCAGTCTTACCGGCTTCCCTTCTTCGTCGTATTCTACTGTCACCTGTGTTTTTCCATCCGGGCGGAGATATGAAAGTGTTCCATTCTTTCTCACTTCTGTTAATTTTAAAGCGAGCTTATGTGCTAATGCAATCGGATAAGGCATCAATTCTTCTGTCTCATTTGTTGCATAACCAAACATCATTCCCTGGTCTCCTGCACCAATGGCATCAATATCCTCATCTGACATCTTATTTTCCTTTGCCTCTAAAGCCTTGTCCACACCCATAGCAATGTCTGTTGACTGTTCATCAAGAGCTGTTATTACTCCACATGTGTCACAGTCAAACCCATATTTTGCTCTGTCATATCCTATCTCTCTGATAGTCTCTCTTACTACTTTCTGAATATCTACATACCCTTCAGTTGTAATCTCTCCCATCACAAGTACAAGCCCTGTAGTGATACTCGTCTCACAGGCTACACGGCTCATTGGATCCTGTCTCATTAATTCATCTAATATTGCATCGGATATCTGATCACAAATTTTATCCGGATGTCCTTCTGTTACTGATTCTGATGTAAAAAGTCTCTTTTCCATTCCTATTCTCCTTCTGTAAAATAAAAGAAATCCACTGTAAAACAGTGGACTTGAAATCAAGGTATTCAAATCCTCTTATCGATCAGACTTCTATCTGCTCAGGTTGGCACCTTCCTAACTATTCGTCGGGGTTGCCGTGGTTTCACCGGTCCTTGTACCTCCACCACTCTGAATAAGAGAAAATTTTTTCACAAAACAATACTACTATTATATTAAAAATATGTCAACACAATTATATTTTCCATTTAATTCTATGTTGCTTTTCTAATTTCACTCTTTATCTGTTTCCGGTCTGCTGATATACCAGTATGTACTTCCAACTGTAATCCCTCCTACAACATTTCCTAATGTAACCGGAAGCAGATTACCCACAAAAAAATTGTACCATGTTAAACCTGTTGTGTCTGCCCCCATATTTCCATATACCATATCGGCAAATAATCCACCACTAATATAACTCATGTTTGCAATACTATGCTCTAATCCACAAAATACAAATATCATTACCGGGAAGAACATTCCTATGATTCTTCCTAAATTATTTTCTATCATCGTAGAAAGCATAACTGCAAAGCATACTAAAATATTACAAACCAATGCCTTAAAAAATGCTGTATCAAAACTCATCTGACATTTGCCGACTGCTGTTGATATAATTCTCTCAGCATAGCTATGTTCAAACCGTGAATAGACATCTCCCAGTGCAAACATTGCAGCTACGAACAGTGTTCCTACTAAATTTCCAATATAAACTACAATCCAGTTTTTAAACAGTTCCCTTATTTTTATCTTCTTCTCATATACGGAAATAATCATCAGATTATTTCCTGTAAACAATTCTGCTCCATTATAAACCACTAAGATTAAACCTAACGGAAAAACTGCCGCCTCTATCAATTTGGATACGACTGTATGGTTTACTGATAAAGATATCAGCATAGCTACATTTCCAGCAATGGCAATAAAAAAGCCTGCCATAATTCCGAGTACTAAAGTTTTCCCTACAGATAGTTTCGCTTTTTTCACCCCATTTTCAGAACATTGTATTGTTCCGCCTCTTGTATCTAACATTCACATCTCCCTTACTTTTTTTCGACAATATCTGATTGTTTCATAAAAATTATATCAGAGATACATATGTTAGTAAAGAACAAAGAGTTCGCTT
>CAOXUF010000306.1:2092-3050 GCA_948560485.1 uncultured Eubacterium sp. | reverse complement strand
ATGCTTCACTCATATCCATATTTGGATTCTCAGCTAAAAGATATGGTATCATACGATACTCATACGCTTTTACTATCCCCGGTATTATAAACAGCAACGACCATAAGGATATAAATAAATTTCTACAGAACATGATTTTTACAATATTCAGGTATCCATCCGTAAATCCAAAAGCAATCTCACCAAACTGAGGGTTATCTTTTCTATTCTTCAGCATCCATCTGCGGCATCCTACCTCTATCGGTGCCAGAACAAAAGCTGATATTGCGACTGCAGCTATAAGAATGATAAAAGCCAGTATCAAAATCATTAATATTGTAGTGTATGAAAGACTATTTATGAACGCTATTATTTTTCTGACAATAATTTCATATGAGCTGTAGATGCTATAACCGAAATCATTTCCCAATCCATCAGAAATGACATTATTATGAATATTAGTCATTCTTTTATCCATAAAATCACTCACATTGAATACACTGTCTACTCCTGTACCTCCCAGGCAGATAGACAGTATCAGTCCTACCAACACTGCTCCCCAGTAATTCTTCTGTAATATCTGCTTTGCACTTGTTTTCAGTTCTACCCTGCTCCACATTGCTTCATTTCTCCTTTTCTCTCTTTTTTAAATAAGTCCGCCTACTAATATATAAGCGGACTTTTAAATTTATGATTTTATTTAATCTCAACTAACCAGCCTTCCGGTGCTTCGATTCTTCCCATCTGGATTCCTGTCAATGTATCGTATAATTTCTTTGTAACCGGTCCCATATCATCCATCCCACTAGGGAAACAAATCTCTTTTCCATGGTCAACAATCTTTCCTACCGGAGAGATAACTGCTGCTGTACCACAAAGACCACATTCTGCAAAATCTTTTAATTCATCTAAATAAACTTCTCTTTCCTCAACCTCAAGTCCCAAGTAATCCTTCGCAACTGTCATCAGAGAACGACGG
>CAOXUF010000306.1:0-2082 GCA_948560485.1 uncultured Eubacterium sp. | reverse complement strand
ACGACGGGTAATTGAAGGAAGAATACTATCTGACTTCGGTGTAACTACCTTATTATCTTTTGTAATAAATAAGAAGTTTGCTCCACCGGTCTCCTCAACCTTTGTTCTCGTTGCAGCATCTAAATACATGTTTTCATCATAGCCTTCCGCATGAGCTGTCATGATTGCATGCAGACTCATTGCATAGTTAAGCCCCGCCTTAATATGTCCTGTACCGTGTGGTGCGGCTCTGTCAAAATCACTCACCTTAATTGTAAGTGGCTTAACTCCTCCCTTGAAATAAGGTCCTACCGGTGTAGTGAATACTCTAAACTGATACTCTTCTGCCGGCTTTACACCAATAACAGATGAGCTGCCAAACATATAAGGTCTAACATATAATGTAGCACCGGAACCATATGGTGGTACATATGCTGCATTCTCTTTAATGGTCTGTACAACTGCCTCTACAAATCTATTCTCCGGGAATACCGGCATCTCAAGTCTTCTGGCTGAATCAGCCATACGTGCCGCATTTAAATCAGGACGGAATGTGACGATACGTCCATCCTCAGTTGTATACGCCTTCATTCCTTCGAAAATCGTCTGAGCATACTGTAATACTCCGGCACATTCGTTAATGACTACGTTTGAATCCTCTGTTAACTGTCCATCATCCCATTTGCCATCTTTGAAGTTTGCCACAAATCTCTTGTCAGTATCTACATAACCAAAGCCAAGATTTGCCCAGTCAATGTTTTTCTTGTCCATCTTTTTATTCCTCCTGTATTTTCATTATTAGAAAAAGGACAGCCAAAACTGTCCTTTTCTTAGCTTAAGCCTTATTTTATTATATCACTATTTTTTCTTCGGTCAATAAAAGTATTTCAATTTCCAGCCTTGACAGTAAAGTTATTTCACGCTCTGCCACTGATACTTATACATTGACACATCATAATCGTCTCTTGATCTCTTCTTTTTCTTTCCCAAAATAAGGCATTTTTTCTCCAGACTATCCGGTAATCTAATACAGCCCGATATATTCACGCTATCATCTAATACCTGATAAAACATAACTCTTGTATACTGATACCCATCCTCATCTTCATTTTCCATATCCCGGTAAGTATATTCCCAAAGATTATCCTTTACTTTTTTGCACTGATTTTTTACATCCATTAATCCATTCGATGAAAATCCATCTGCGTCTGAATCATATAATACCGCTGATACCTTTGCCTCTTTATCCCATTTATCAGGCATTCTAAAATAAACTGTTTTTTTTGCCGCTTTACTATACATATCTCCATTGAATGTAAGACTTTGTTCATAATATAGCAACTCTTTATTCTTATATTCCGTATCCAGTATCTTCATCGTGTTTTTACATTTTTGTGTTATCGGAATTTTAATTTCAATATACTCATCTCTAGAATTGTAACACGGAAAACAAAGTGTATAAATGACTTCTCCGAAATCAACCTTTTCTATTCTTAAGGCATCATAATCTTTCATCACAGCCTCTTTTATCTTTCTGATTTTGTCCGCTGAATCAGTCATATGAATACGCATATCCTGTTCCTCTTCCAACTCAATTCTATCTATCTCATCTAAAGGTATTTCTTTTAAAGTCTCTATCTCATTTGTATACACTCCTAAACTTTGAGACAATTTTACAACCTCTTCTTCTGAATAGATTCCTATATAATCCCGATGAATTATCTCTCCATTTTTTAACTGATAAGAAATCTCTACTTCTTCTACATAATCTCTATCACCCTCGTATGTGACATGATGTGTACTCATATCAATTGGATATGTCCCTTGTTTCTTTGCCATTTCCTGCTTTATAATTACTTTATGTGCATCAACTACATTATCTATAAACGTTCTTTCACTAATATAATTTTTTCTTATATCCTTTCCATCGACATGGTAACCGCCTTGGCCATCCAGAGCAACACTGACCGCCTGAACATCCTGAGCATCCGGCACTCTTTCATCATATCCAAATGCTCCTGTAATAATTACCACAACAAATACCACTGCCACTACCACATCAGCCGCTCCAATAAATAAACTGGATAAGAAATTCGAAACTCC
>CAOXUF010000305.1:245-3074 GCA_948560485.1 uncultured Eubacterium sp. | reverse complement strand
ACATGGAAAACAAACTATTTATAGCAGAAACAGAAAGGCTAATTTTAAGAAGATTTAGAAAAAATGTGTATTTCTGGAAAGATGAAACGGAAAAACTTATTTGGAAAGATACCTATGTATAGGTTAAACTAAATGATATGGAGATGTTTAATGAATGAAAGAATATAAGTTTGCCAAAAGAACTAAGTAAATTCCAATTTAGGAGGAAAAATGGTTTTATTAATCACAGGTGCATCGCATACAGGTAAGACTGTACTTGCACAAAAATTACTGGAAAAATATAATTATCCCTATTTATCTATAGATCACTTGAAGATGGGATTAATTCGCAGCGGTTATACGAAACTTACACCGGAAGATGATTGTGAACTTACGAATTATTTGTGGCCGGTTATTCGTGAAATAATTAAAACAGCGATTGAGAACAAGCAAAATCTTATTGTCGAAGGATGTTACATTCCTTTTGATTGGTCAAAGGATTTTACAAAGGAATATCTCAGGCATATGAAATATTTTTGCCTTATAATGAGTGAAGCTTATATAAAAAATCATTTTTCCAGTATAAAAAGCTATGCAAATGTCATAGAAAGTCGTTTAGATGATGGATGTTGTACACTGGAAAATGTTTTGAAAGATAATAGACAATTTTTAGAACTTGCTCAAAAATACAATGTAAACTATGTGCTTATAGATGATACATATGAAATTAATATTGATTTATAGCAACAAAGCGGAATGTATGGAGGAAATATGATACTTGAAACAGAGAGATTATACCTGCGTGAGATGAATCCATTTGATTTTGCGTCTTTGTGTAAAATCTTACAAGATAAAGATACAATGTATGCATATGAGGGAGCGTTCAGTGATGATGAAGTTCAGGAATGGCTTGAACGACAAATTTCCCGTTATCAAAAATGGGGTTTTGGTTTATGGGCAGTCATTTTAAAAGAAACGGATGAAATGATCGGGCAATGCGGACTTACCATGCAGCCCTGGAAAGATGAAGAAGTACTTGAAATAGGCTATCTTTTCGAGAGATTATATTGGCATAAAGGATATGCCATCGAGGCAGCAAAGGCATGTAAAAAGTATGCATTTGAAGTATTAAAAGCAGAGGAAGTTTGCTCTATTATCAGAGAATCCAATAGAGCATCTCAAAATGTAGCCATAAGGAACGGAATGACAATGACAGATTCATGGATAAAGCATTACAGGGGTGTGGATATGCTGCATTATCGTTATGTGGTTCAGTGCTGACAGTTCCAATTTATATATCAATCTATTTAAAAAAATACAGGAATATACTTCTGACCTTTATCATGCAGAAATTCGGGGTTTGATAGAGAGGTGTTGGTCAATGGAAAGCGATATTGAGTATATACAGTTATTTATGGCATATGAATCTGATGATATGCCTGTGATATATTTTTATGAAGTAGATTTGAAGGATAACCGCTTTGTACTTAGAGAGATGGAAGTTTTTGCAGACAGGACAGTAAAGATTGAGAATGATTTCTATCGTGATGTTATAGAAGTATGCTCAATCCCCACCGTTGATGAATTTAACGCAAAGGTCTGGGGAGAAGGCTTTTATGCAACGATTATTTCCAAAGAAGAATTTGATGAAATATGGAATACCAGAAATTATGGCGGGAGTCTGGATGCGATCTAGATTCCAGTTTATATGCCTGACTGAATCCTTAAAAATTTTGATTTTAGTATGTAAATAAAAGAGGTACATGGTATGGAATATCATCAAGTGATAATATTAAAAAATGGTATAGAATGCTGTTTAAGAAATGGAATGGAAAGTGATGGGCAGGCTGTGCTTGATAACTTTAATTTGACTCATAGCGAAACCGATTATTTACTTACCTATCCTGATGAGAATTCTTTTGATGTGATACAGGAAAGCCACTTTCTAAAAGAAAAATCCGAAAGCAAAAATGAAATTGAAATCGTCGCCGTAGTTGATAATGTAGTTGTGGGAACTGCTGGAATCGAATCAATAGGTTCAAAATATAAGGTACGGCATCGTGCTGAATTTGGAATCAGTGTCGCCAGAGAATTTTGGGGGATGGGAATTGGACAGGCATTAACAACAGCGTGTATTGAGTGTGCAAAGGCTGCGGGATATATCCAGCTTGAACTGAATGTGGTTGCTGAAAATAAACGTGCAATATCCATGTATAAAAAAAACGGATTTGTTGAATATGGCAGAAACCCTAAAGGTTTTAATTCCCGCATAACGGGATTTCAAGAAATTATTTACATGAGATTGGAATTAATTCGATAAAAATAATCATGTTGTTTACAAAGCATTACAAGTCTTACTACATATAATTGGATAACTCGCAAAAATTTTTATTAGAAGTTGTAAAATCGGTTCGAGTAGGATATAATTATTGGAAAAAAATGCGATAACTCGCAAAAATTTTCAATAGAAGGCAGGATGATGATATGGAAATCAAGAGAGATATCTATTTAAATCAGATATTGTAGGCAGACATAATGTACGCAACCGAACAGAATTGGAGGAACTTCTGAACATCCTCTCATCAGCTATCGGCTCACTTACAAATCCGACAAAGTTATCGGCTACTTTCAAGAGTGTCAAGCAGAAAACCATCAGTAACACAACCATTAAGAGATATATTGATTATCTTTGTGATTCCTTCCTGATTGACAGTGCCTTTCGATATGATATTAAGGGGAAAAGATATATTGACACGCCAGTCAAATATTACTTTACTGATTTGGGATTGCGCAATGCCCGTCTTAATTTCCGTCAACTGGAAGAAACGGATGTACCGATGTGCTGTTGAC
>CAOXUF010000305.1:0-235 GCA_948560485.1 uncultured Eubacterium sp. | reverse complement strand
CATCGTTCATTCCTTCTTAGGCTACAAAAAAGAACTTAACCAATATGGCTATCAGGTTGGAAAAATATCAATGAAGGGACAAACCGTTAGCTTTCATCAGATATAAAATGATAGGTTATACTATGGCAAGATAAAAAGGGAGATCCTGTAGTAAAAATAATAGAAAAACAGTACGGAGGAAAAGAGTGAAAAAAAAGTAGATTTGGGACGCACTTAAATAAGGGGTCAAAATCCC
>CAOXUF010000304.1:253-3078 GCA_948560485.1 uncultured Eubacterium sp. | reverse complement strand
CTCAGAGTATTATTCATTCGATGGTGCAGTATAAAGATGGCGCAGTGATTGCCCAGCTTGGAACACCGGATATGAAACTGCCAATACAGTATGCATTATATTATCCTGAGAGAAGGTATCTGGCAGGAGACAGACTTGATTTTGCAAAAATCGGTCAGATTACATTTGAAGAACCGGATTTAAATAACTTTGCAGGGCTGAAAATGGCATATGAGGCAGGGCGAATGGGTGGTTCCATGCCTACCGTGTTTAATGCAGCGAATGAAAAAGCAGTAGCGAAGTTTTTAAATAGAGAAATCGGATTTTGGGATATTACAGATATGATTCAATATTGTATGGAGCAGCATGAAAATATTAATCATCCGACAGTAGAACAAATATTAGAAATAGAACAATGGGTATATGAGCTTATTGAGAATAGGTGGTAGAAATGCAGACAGCAATTAGTATAATTATAGCGTTAATAATTTTTGGAGTGTTGGTTTTAATTCATGAGTTTGGCCATTTTATTGTAGCAAAGAAAAATGGCGTAGTGGTTAATGAGTTTTCTATTGGTATGGGACCAAGAATATTCAGCCGTGTGGCAAAAAGCGGCACAAGATATTCAATCAAGGTTCTTCCGTTAGGCGGTTCATGTGCGATGCTCGGTGAAGATGAGGATAATGAGGAAGAAGGTTCATTTAATTCAAAATCTATCTGGGCAAGAAGTGCGATTATATTTGCCGGACCGTTTTTTAATTTTATTTTAGCTTTTGTTCTGGCATTAATTGTGATTGGTGCTGCAGGGGCAGATGTGTCTTATGTAACCAGTGTGGATAAAAATTCGGCAGCTTATGAGGCAGGACTTCGTGAGGGTGACAGAATTACAAAGTATAATGGTGCACATGCTACACTTGGAAGAGAAATTTATTTAGAAGACTATGTAAATCCTTTAGATGGTAGTGAAATTTCCATATCTTTTGTAAGGGATGGAGAAAAGAAAACAATAAAGTATACTCCAAATACAGAAAAAAGATATATCGTTGGTATGAACTATAGTGCTACAGACACACAGGCAGAGATTTCACAGGTTAACAGAGAATCTGCCATGGCAGAGGCAGGAGTGCAGCCGGGAGATGTTGTCACAGAGATTGATGGAGTAAAGATTACGACAGGAAAGCAGATGTCAGAGCATATTGCTGCACATCCATTTGGAGAGAAAGAAGTACATCTTACATTAGATAGAAAAGGTGAGGAAGTTAAGGTTGTGGTAAAACCACAGATGACGAAGATTGCAAATAGTGGGTTTACTTATAATCTTGGAAGAGAGAAGCAGTCTGTAGGCGGAGTAATTAAGTATAGTTTTACAGAAGTCAGATATGAGATTGCCACCGTTTTAAAGAGCCTGAAAATGTTAGTGACAGGTAAAGTGTCAGCAAATGAAGTTTCGGGACCGGTAGGAATCGTAAACGTTATTGGAGATACGTATACTACTGCAAAATCAGAGGGGGTAGCAATAACGATATTAACATTGCTCAATCTGGCAATTATGCTCAGTGCAAATTTAGGTGTTATGAACTTACTTCCGATTCCGGCACTAGATGGTGGAAGATTGTTCTTATATCTGATAGAGATTATTACAAGAAAGAAAATTCCTAAGGATAAGGAAGGAATGATACATTTTATAGGATTTATTTTATTAATGGCTTTGATGGTGTTCCTTGTGTTTA
This sequence comes from uncultured Eubacterium sp., assembly GCA_948560485.1. The sequence goes on along the minus strand of CAOXUF010000304.1, from coordinate 1,369 downwards.
ATGATATCCGGAAGTTGATCTAAGGTTGAGATATCCGGAAGCATCATAGATTAGGGATTGTAAGGTGAAATGTTATGTTAAGAGAGAATACAAAAGTAATTCAGATTGGAAATAAAGTAATTGGCGGAGGAAATCCTATTCTGATTCAGTCTATGACAAATACAAAGACAGAAGATGTAGAAGCTACGGTAAATCAGATTAAAGAGTTAGAGGCGGCAGGCTGTGATATTATCCGATGTGCCGTGCCTACCATGGAGGCGGCAGAAGCAATCGCACAGATAAAGAAACTGATTTCTATTCCGCTTGTTGCAGACATACATTTTGATTACCGTCTGGCTATTGCAGCCATGGAAAATGGTGCAGACAAGATTCGTATCAATCCGGGAAATATAGGAGATATCTCCAAAGTAAAAGCTGTCGTAGATGTGGCAAAGGAAAAGAATATTCCTATCAGAGTCGGTGTGAACAGCGGTTCATTAGAAAAGAATATTTTAGAAAAGTATGGTAAGGTGACTGCTGAAGGAATTGTAGAAAGTGCTTTAGATAAAGTCAAAATTATCGAAGATTTGGGATATGATAATCTCGTTATCAGTATCAAATCATCTGATGTAATGATGTGTGTCAAAGCACATGAACTGATTGCACAGAAGACCGATTACCCTTTACATGTAGGAATCACAGAATCCGGTACAATTGCTTCCGGAAATATTAAATCGGCATTAGGATTGGGACTGATTTTAAATCAGGGGATTGGTGATACAATCAGAGTTTCTCTCACAGGAGCACCTGTAGAAGAGATTGCCAGTGCAAAGCTGATTTTAAAGACATTAGGGCTTAGACAAGGCGGAATATCCGTTGTTTCCTGTCCGACTTGTGGAAGAACACAGATTGACTTAATCGGACTGGCAGGAAAAGTAGAAAAAATGGTTACAAAATATGATTTAGATATAAAAGTTGCTGTTATGGGATGTGTTGTGAATGGACCGGGAGAGGCCAGAGAAGCAGACATTGGTATTGCCGGAGGTAAAGGCGAAGGACTTCTGATAAAGAAAGGTGAAGTAATTAAAAAAATACCCGAAGAACAGTTATTAGATACTCTTGACGATGAATTGAAAC
>CAOXUF010000304.1:0-243 GCA_948560485.1 uncultured Eubacterium sp. | reverse complement strand
AGGAATTAAGTTGGAAAAAAAGAATTTTCTTGAAGTTTTTCCAAATCTGACACTGAGTGAGGAACTAAAAAGTATATTTCAACTGGTCGATATTACACGAATAACAACGAACAGTGAACATACAAAGATGAGAATCTATATTGAAAGCAGCAGACTTATTGAAAAGTCTGCTATTTTCAAAGTGAAAGAGCAATTGGCAAAAAACTTAAGAACTGGAAAGAAGATTTCTATTGAAATCATAGA
>CAOXUF010000303.1:2774-3088 GCA_948560485.1 uncultured Eubacterium sp. | reverse complement strand
TGACTTCGTCAAATGCACTCAATAGACATAATCAACCTGAAAAACATCCTATATATAAATTGAATCAAAGTGAAACCCTTGCGCAGAAAATATCAGATTTGTTTCACCAAGCTTTTGATGTTGATTTAATTGTAAATCGAAATGAAATGCAAACTATTCCGTTACATATTGGAAAAGCTCCAGATAAGAAAGATTTTACGATTGATAGACAGGATGATTACTATAATCAAGTTGCTAAACTTCCAAAGCTTCAAGAGCAGGGGGATGGTATGCGTAGCTTTGCAAGTATTCTACTTGACACATTTACATCTGAT
>CAOXUF010000303.1:0-2764 GCA_948560485.1 uncultured Eubacterium sp. | reverse complement strand
GAACCAGAAGCTTTTTTGCATCCGCCACAGGCAAGAATGTTGGGGAAAATGCTTGCAAAAAATAATCCAAATAATCGACAGTTGTTAGTATCCACTCACAGCGAGGATTTTCTTCAAGGTTTGCTTGATGCGGATAATAAAAATGTAACAGTGATTAGAATTAATCGCATAGACAACATTAATAAAATGAGTATCCTTCAAAACGATGAAATAAAAAAGTTATGGGGAAATCCTCTCCTGCGTTATTCAAATATTTTGAGCGGTCTGTTTCATGAAAAAGTTGTTGTTTGTGAAAGCGACTATGATTGCTTATTTTATCAAGCAGTAATAGATGCTGTATATGAATATAGAGGAGAAACTGCCCCAGATGTGTTATTTACACATTGTGGAGGAAAGACACGAGTTAAAGATGTTGTAAGCGCATTGAAAGCGGTTAATGTTCCAGTAGTTGCTATTTGTGATTTTGACCTACTCAATGCAAGCCAAAACTTTAAACCAATTATCGCATCATTTGGACTGGATTGGAAAACTACATTATCTGCAGATATGAAAATTATTTATGATAGTATGAATGCAAAAAGCAGTGGCGAAAATGATGCATGGACTCAAATTAAGAAAATAGGAAAGGTTGGTTTTTCAGGTGATGCGCCGGCTGCATATGAAAGAGTAGAAGCTGTATGCAAATCAGTAGGACTTTTTATTGTTCCAGTCGGTGAAATAGAGTGTTTTGATAAAACCACCAATAAGGAAAAGAAAGATTGGGTTTATAATGTATTAGAAAAGTATAATTTGGCTGAGGAACCGAAACTTGAAGATGCACGAAAATTTGTACAATCAGTGGTAGATTATAAATCTTCCCCGGAAGTGGATCCGAAATAACTAATATGCTGATTTTAAATAACCTTTATTTGAAATAGCCTAATTAAAAAAATATAGGTTCTGATATCAGAATGATTAAAAATGCTGTAAAATTAAGAGCTTTTCAAGCTATGAACATATTTCCTAGAATAGCCTAACTACTACATGTTGAGAGTGTCGTGTTGATGTCACGGGTAGAGAAATAAAGAACTGAAAAAGTGTAGAAAACAAGAGATTTCCGGGAGTTGGGACTGTTTGGATGGCAGTTTCAATTCCCGGATTTTTTGCGTTTGGGAAGTCTGTGGGAACTGGTCAACCGTGAAAAATGACGGATAGTTGAGTTGACAGGTTGGATATTAGGTATGTTGTGGAGACAGGATTGATAAAAGGGATTTCGAGTTGACAGGATTGTTAAATCGGATAGGACTTGCAATTCTTTTTATATTCGATTAATATGCTACTACCTTGAAACTAAGCATGAAAAGCGCCGTTGACTTTCCCCCTGGGGCAAAGTTTATACTGGTGCCAGAAGGAGGTCTATTATATGTTGACGATTGGAGAATTTTCAAGTATATGCCGGGTATCCACAAAAACACTTCGCTATTATGCGGAAATAGGATTGATACTTCCAGAAGAAATCAATCCGGAAAATGGTTATCGGTATTATTCCATTAAACAGTTGGAGACAATGCTGTTTATTAACCGGCTGAAAGCATATCATTTTTCATTGGAAGAGATTAAGGCAATTCTTGAGTCGGAGGAAGTAATGGATGACAAACTATATGCGGCTCTTAATAAAAAGAAAAAAGAGATTTCAATGCAAGTGATGATGTATAGAAATACGTTGGAGCAGATAGAGGCTGATATGTCCGCCTTAAGAAAGGGAAAGTCGATCATGTCGTATATGGAGGATATTGGTATAGAATTGGTGGAGGTGCCAAAGATGTATCTTCTGTCTATCCGAAAGATGATTCAGGAACAGGATTTCCCTGATGAGTATGGGTATTGTTTTGGAAAGCTGTTTAAGAAAATGAAGGAAAAGAGCCTTACAGAATCTGCTCCGCCAATGGTTTTGTTCCATAGTGATGAATATAGTCCATTTGGGTTGGATACAGAATTTGCTGTTCCAATCAAAGAGTATGCAACTGGAACGAGAGACTTTTATCCTGGACTTTGTTTGAAAACCGTTGTGCATGGTTCCTATTCTCAGCTCTCTTCTGTTTATGCGAAGCAAATTGAGTGGGCAGAAAAAGAAGGGTACGAAAATTGTAATGCACTTTATGAAGTTTATGTAACAAGTCCTTCGGAGGTTTTGCAGGAGAGCGATTTCATTACAGAGGTCTATTATCCAAAAGATATTAAAAAAATAAAACAGGAAATAAATGCGTTTGCAGATTTGTTAAAGGAAAGGAGATACTATGGACCAGAAAAGAATTGGAGAGCTTGAACATAAAATCAACACTGATTACGGAAATACCACAGGTGTGGTGGTATTAAAAGAAGGAAAATTAGTATATGAAAAATATTTCAATGGATGTACAAGAGAAAGCCAGGTTCATGTTTATTCTGTAACGAAAAGTATTATTTCAATACTGATTGGGATTGCAGTAGATAAAGGCTATATCCAAAGTATTGATCAGAAAGTGCTGGATTTTTTCCCTGAATACGTAGTAAGGAAGAGAGAAAACACCATCCAAAATGTCACAGTCAAGGATATGCTGACAATGACAGCGCCTTATAAGTATCGTTTTTTTGCTCCGTATGTGAAATATTTCACCAGTGAGGATTGGGTGAAATTTTCTCTGGACCTGCTAGGGGGCCGGGGAAAGATCGGAACATTCCGATATGCACCTCTGATTGGCCCGGATATTTTTTCAGGAATATTAGTAAAAGCAACAGGGCAGTC
>CAOXUF010000302.1:535-3101 GCA_948560485.1 uncultured Eubacterium sp. | reverse complement strand
TTCAGACGTGTGCTCTTCCGATCTTAATATTAACTGATCTGTTTTAAATGTCTGAAACTTTACTGCATCAACTCCCGCATCTGCTGCCACGTCGATCATTTTTTTTGCAATGTTCATGTCCCCATTATGATTGACTCCAGCCTCTGCTATAATAAAAGTTTTTTCCTTTTCCGAAATTTCCCGTCTGCCGATCTGAATGTTTTTACAAAACCCCAGCATATTGTTTACACCATCCATTCAACCATTTATTTTTTTCGCTCGCACCCATAAAACTCCTGGTTTATTGTTCTCTATGATATCTGTAAAATTATTTTTCCATATGTTTGCGTATGCATCGTTTTCTTCCTGATACGCCATTCTATATGAAACAATCTCAAAACTTTCTAAAATCTGTGTTTTTATAATATCTTCCGTTAGCGTCTGAGGTTCACACGCTGTTTTAGGTTCATTTAGATTAAAGCTTGCCAGTATGTCTCCCCCCGGTTTTAATATGCGTAATATTTCCTGCATCATCTGTTGTAAATGATCAACATGATCCAACGAATTTATCGTAAACACATAATCACAAAATGCATCAGGGATTGGAATTTTATCTTCACTCGATGTCACATAGACCATATTATGCCGGATAAGCTCTCGTCCAAAATTTTCTAAATATTCTCCTGCCAACACATCAATTCCTAATTTTATCAAAGGCTTATCCGTCCACATAAGACTTCCCCTTGGTCCACATCCAAAATCAGCTACTATTTTTCTTTCCAAAAATTTATCATCTTTTTCCTGGGCAATCCCCAACATCAACTGTCTATAATGCTCATTTCGAAAACTGCCACCATCTTCTTTAAAACGTTCTTTCCAAAATCCCATTTCACCGTCATATTTTCTTAGTTTGAAACACTTAATAACCTCTGAAGGAATCCCAAATTCGCTTATTAACTGCTGCCTTATGGTGTTAAAATACTTTTCTGATGAAACATATATATAATCAAATTTGTAATCTTTTAATTTACACGGTACAATAACTTCTATTCCATTAACAAACGCTCCTTGCTTCTTAATATCATTATCACAATACGCCACAACATCAAATCCAGCTGTATACTGAGCCTGTAACAAATAATCAAGATTCTTTCCAACTCCAAAAATAATTATCTTTTCCATGTCACAAATCCTTCCTTTTCATATACATAATTCACACTTAATACAATCTCATCAGGCTCCGCTATTTTTTTCTCTTCAACTCCTAATGCCATCAATTCTTTTTTTGCCTCTTCCCTTACATTTGCATACAAAATGGAAATAACCACAAAATCATAATCAATCATATTGAGTACATCAGGTCCCATAACATTATATTCGCTTCCTTCAAACGCCTTATAATTTTTATCAATCAAAGCGACAATTTCATAATGGTTATTCCCTGCTAACGCCCGATACATTTGTACACCTGTTGAACCCATTCCATACAGGGCAATCCTGCTTCCCCTTGTTACACAAGTATACGGAAACAAATACTGATCAGACAATTCTAATAACGGCGCATAATCCATAATCATCAAGGTTTGATATAGTGCATAATTATTTTTCTTATACAGTATTTCTTTGTTATATTCGGATTGAGCTATTTCTTTACAAATCAAATCATGGACATCCTTGTAAGCATCTTTTGCATTTTCTATCGTATAACACATTGAATTTCTATTGCATCTGTAATGATACCCTCTATACGGAGTGACGGCAGCCGTTGCCGCATTTAACAGACACAATGTTACAAAAGCATAATCTTCAGATATCTTTATCCTGCTGTCCCATTTTTCTGTAATTTTTCGGGCTATATCTGTTCGAAACAGATACAGGCACATCGTAAGCGGAAATCGGGTATCATAAAAATGGTCCAGTGTAATATATTTATTTAATACCATTTTTTCAAATGATTCTTTTCCATAATAACCGTCAACTGTATTTTGAAATACCTCCACAAAACTACCGTCAGCATAATTTCTATAATAATTTGAACTCGCCACAAAATCTGGTTCATATGTTATTTTTTTTGCATATTCTGCACATAGTTGCGCTTCAATCCAATCATCCGCATCTACAAAGCAGATATAATCTCCAGTTGCAGCAAGTATCCCCGTTCTTCTTGCTCTTAATAATCCTCCGTTTTTTTTATGGATTACTTTTATTCGCTCGTCATTTAAGGCGTACTTATCGCATTGAACCGCACACTCTTTTTGGGAGCCGTCATCAACTAAAATAATTTCAAGATTTTTATATGTCTGATTACATACACTTGAAACACATTGATCCAAATAGGTCTCCTCATTATAAATAGGTATTACAACTGTAATTTTGTAATCCTGCATAGTTTATTCCTCTTTTATTGAAACTCATTTTTTGAGACAAAAACATCTACCACTTTTTGTCTCGTGGCTATCGTGAATTGATTTGTCAAAATGAAAAATCCACTTTTTATAATTTCATCATGATATACCGGATTAATATTAATAATATAAACCTTGCGTGGTTTACGTTTTATACTGTCGGTTATATTTTCTATTGTTTT
>CAOXUF010000302.1:0-525 GCA_948560485.1 uncultured Eubacterium sp. | reverse complement strand
ATAATAGAACCAATTGTATTCATCCAATTCGCTCTTTACATCTGCTGCATCACCACAGATACATGACACCTGCTCTCCGTTAACTTCTATTCCAAGTTTTGCAAAATTAGAGAGCATAATATCAAATATTTTCTTCTCATACTCTACTCCTGCAACCTTTCGAAAACCATGATCTAAAAACGCAAGCATTGCTCCCCCTTTTCCGCATCCAAAGTCGAAAATTGCGTCGTTTTCCTGAGGAATGCAATGACACTTTTCCAAAATCGGAAATATCTCTTTTTGTGTTGAAATTACATAGCTGATTCGTTCCTCTTTTCCATCACCCTCAAAATATTGATTGGAAATACGTTCAACATAATTACAATCATAAATATATTCCAACCATTCCATAAACTGAATATCCCTAATTCCCGATTTTCTTCTTAAAAACACATCATCCTCATCATGTTCAGGAATGATATAACCATCTCCATACACAATATTCAAAAAAGGAAACCATGTTTCTCCTTCCACATAGCCCGCTTG
>CAOXUF010000301.1:500-3101 GCA_948560485.1 uncultured Eubacterium sp. | reverse complement strand
CCACAACTGTGCCATATAAACTTTTTACCCCCACTCTTGACAAAGAGCCAAAAAAATAACGGCAGAGTAAATTCTCTGCCGTTAAAACTTTGTGTTGATTATTTACGAATACCTAATTTTTCAATTAATGCTCTGTACTCGTTAACGTCATTTTTCTTGATATAATCAAGTAAACCACGTCTCTTACCTACCATCTTTAAAAGACCTCTTCTTGAATGATGATCTTTTTTGTTTACCTTTAAATGTTCAGTTAACTCCTTAATTCTGTAAGTTAAGATAGCAACCTGAACTGCAGGTGAACCTGTGTCTGTAGGTGTCTTACCAAATTCAGCTGTAAGCTGTGCTTTTGTTTCCTTTGAAATCATTATAATTTCCTCCTTATTTTTTAATATCCCCTGACACTTAAGCAATGGTCGGAGTATCCGTTTACTTAGTGTAGGTTTAAACATACTTTGGTAGTATACTATAGAGAAACATATTTGTCTAGTATATTTATTATATTTCGCCTAAAATCGGCAGATCATATTGAAATAGCACCTCACTTGCATCATTACTTGTATTATTTTCTCCGGCACACCTCTATATCCCTCTCAATCTGCGCCTTCAGTTCCTCTACGCTTTCAAAGGCTCTCTCCGGTCTTACGAAATCATAAAACTCTACCTGCACAATCTCATTATAAATATACTCCTCATAGTCCAGGATGTGCGTCTCTACCTTTATTTGTGTTCCACTCTCCACAGTCGGATTGACCCCAATATTCGTTATCGCATGAAATCGTTTTCCTCCCACATTTACCACCGTTTTGTAGACACCTTTCGGTGGAAGCAGTTTTGTATTATCCGGAATAATGTTTGCCGTAGGAAGTCCTAAAGTTCTCCCTAATTGCTTGCCTTGCTCAACTTTTCCAATAATACAATAAGGATGATCTAACATCTCGTTTACCGTAAACATTTCACCTTCTAATATCTTTTGTCTTATCGCAGTACTGCTGATATCCTTATCATGATACTGTTCTTTTTCCACCACAATCAAATTATATCCATACTTGCTTTCATTATCTTTCAAAAACTCCACATCTCCCAGAGCCTTTGCTCCAAATCGAAAATCCGGTCCACAGACAATCGTCGTAGCACCAATCTTTTCTTTTTAAATCTGACTGACAAATTCATCTGGAGTCAATGCCAGAAACTTTTTCTCCATTGGCATCTTCATATAAACATCAATTCCCTGACTGTCACAGAGCATCTGTTTTTCCATTTCTGTTACAATTGTTTTATTTGAATTATCTTCTAAAAAATTTTTCGGTGAGGTTTCAAAAGTCAATACTACTTTTTGTCTTCCATTTGCCTGTCTTGCAATCTCTCCAAATAACTTTTCATGTCCCTTATGAATACCATCAAATTTGCCTACTGTAACAATTGTATTTTTTAATTTTATATTATCGTTCACTGAAATGCACTGCATTTGTCCTCCTTAACAACAGCAGGCGGACACACAACTGCCCGCCTGCTGATTTTGAAATCATATTCTTTACAGAAACATTTTTAAAGGCTTGTATATTTTTTTCTTATCATGATACATATATAATCCTATAAATTTTCCATCATGCGTATATACTCTCACTGTCTGTCCATCTTCATGATTCATTTTCAAAAGAGTGTTGCCTGATGTAAATATATTTCCATTATACACCAATTTTTCTGCACTCTCTGAAACAATACACTTTGAATAATTGTCGAGCATCTCTTCGACTGGTGTTATGTATTCATCCAGTATATCCATATCCCTGAACTTCTCTATCTGTGCCAGAGTAATACCATCCTCTACCTTGAAACGTTCTACCTTACTACGTATCAGATGTTCCATACATCCACCTACACCAAGTTTATTTCCAATGTCATGGCATAACGTTCTGATATATGTTCCCTTTGAACAAGTCACATGCATATCAACTCTTGGCAGATTAATGTTTGTCACTGTTATGTCAATAATCTTACAATGTCTTGCCGGACGCTCTATAATCTCGCCTCTTCTTGCAAGATTGTATAATTTTTCTCCACCTATTTTAATCGCTGAAAACATCGGAGGTATCTGTTCGTAATCTCCAATAAAACTTTTTACCGTTTCAAAAACCTGTTCTTCTGTCAAGGCATTCAACGACTCCTCCGATGCCTGTTTCATAACCTCTCCGGTTGTATCCTGTGTATTCGTCTCTGTACCCAGTAATAATGTAGCAATGTACGTCTTATCCTTCTCTGATAAAATATCGCATAACTTTGTTGCTTTACCCAGACACACTGGAAGAACACCTACCGCATTGGGGTCTAATGTTCCCATATGCCCTATTTTCTTTTGTTTTAGTATACCTCGAAGCTTCGCTACCACATCATGAGATGTATAACCCGGCTCCTTATATACATTTATTACTCCACTAATCATATTCCATACCTGTTTATAAATCCACTACTATTCTTATGAAACAGACAAACTCTTCATCTCTCTTCACACTTTTCTTATCCCATAGATAATTTATATCTTTTCACCGATTCTGTCTGTCACACATTTAATAACTTCTTCAAGACTTCCTTCTATATCAAATC
>CAOXUF010000301.1:0-490 GCA_948560485.1 uncultured Eubacterium sp. | reverse complement strand
AATCCGGCAGCTCTTACGTGTCCACCGCCACCGAAAGAAACTGCAATCTCACTGACATCCACACATTTCTTTGACCGAAGGCTCACCTTAAATCTATTTTCTTCCAACTGATAAACGAACATTGCTACTTCCACTCCAGCCACATTTCGGATAGATGCAATCACTGCATCCAAATCATTCGTAGTAACACCATATTCCTTCATCATATCCGATGTACAATAGCCATAGATGCATTTTCCATCCATACAAAGAACCACATTGCTCTGTATCTTCGCGGTAATCATTAACTGATTGTATGACTTTCTATAAAATGTATCTTCTAATATGGTATTTACATCAATACCAAAATCAATCATTTTTGCTGCAATATTCATTGTTGTGGATGTTGTAGACTGAAACCTGAACACACCCGAATCATGAGCAATCCCCATATACATCGGTTCCGCAATACTTTTATCAAAAAGTTCCACATCCAGTAAACCATATAAAA
>CAOXUF010000300.1 GCA_948560485.1 uncultured Eubacterium sp. | reverse complement strand
GGAGAGTAGATGACTCTTATTATCAAAATGGTTGTTATGAAAATAGCATTCCCAAAAAGGATGTATTCTATCTAGAACTAGAAACAAAAGAAAACTGGCAGATAGGGGATTTTACTTTATATGAGAATCAATGTTATCAGGTATATAGGCGTTATATTACATTTGAAAGAGGTAAGTTTATTTTCAACTGCCGTATGGGAGCTGCTGGTATCTGTTATCAGAAAAAATTTTATAATAAAGCGTTGCCTGGCGTGCGTCTTGAAGGCGTGATTAAAAAGACGGAGGAGGAGTCGGTTTATATACAATTAGATATAGATAAACAGGAAAGTGCGGACTATCCATGGATATGGGCGCCAGAAACAAATAATTTATGTTACTGTATGCCTGAGACAGGTACGAAGGCGGTTTTATATTTTCCCACAAAGAGGGAGGAGGATGGACTGGTAATTCTTTCTGTTGTGAGAAATCAGAAAAAAGATGCTTATAGAAATAATGAAAACAAGGAGTTTTCTACAATAAACCATAAAAGACTGGGACTTTACCCTGAAAAAATATTTTTGGAAAGTATAAGCGGATTGTTGAAGTTTTCTATGGGAGATGTACTGGGGATTCAGATATGCAGCAGTGCAGATGTTTCTTTTAAAGCGGATGGAAAAGTTTGTATAGAAGGAAAGAATATATCGGTATTTGCGCCGATTGAGGTGGTAGGCAGGACAAACAAGGCAAATGTTGAGATTTGCAGAGATTTTAATTTTTTTGCCCCAGGTGGAGTAAGGACTATTGGGACGGGAGATATTTCTGAGAAAAAACAAGATTCTTCTGTTATTAGGAAATATGATTATAAAAAAATAGAGCATTGGCAGGCATCTTATTCAGCAATCGCAGCAGTACCGGCTGTGGATTTTGGAAGTATGAGAGAACCAGATGACGCGGTAGATATATTTGCATGTGGTAGTATACCAAAAGTGGCAAAGGGTTCGACTACGATTGCACTGGCAGAGGTAATGGACGGAAGGAAAGAGCATGAAACATCTTTCCCCAAAGCGTTTCAGTCAATGGAGAACTATACGGTAAAGGGAGGGTATCTGTTGCCGGAAAAACCAATTTTGACAACAAACTAACAAGTAATATATTAAAATGATTGTTTAGACTATTTGGAAAAAAAAGGAGAGAGTTGATATGCCCGTTTGGCCATTCATACCAATTGTACTTTATCTTTTAACACTCACCGGATGCGGAGGTCCGGATAAACCGAAAAAAAAGATAGAGGATGAAAATCAAGAAGAAACATACAGCACGGAAGAAATTATTGATGGAGTAAATGAAACAAGCAGTGAACAAAATGAGGAATCAGATACTCTGTGTAATTGTAATGCTTGTGTTATCTGTTCGAATGCAACACTTACTTCACCTCCTGTTCATATAAAAGGTGGAGATACTCTGATTCATTTAGAGAACTTTGAAGAACTAAATAAAACAACTATTGAGCTAGAGAGTTGTTTTGAAGGATGTAGAAAATCTCCGAATGGTAAATGTAAAATCGATAAAAATTATAAACAATGGATAGAAGATGGTGAATGGAAAGATACCGACAATTTAATTAATCAAGGAGAGGGTAAAGAGATACTAAATAGAGAAAAATCATATATGCTATGTTGCGAATACGCAGGGATTATTTATTTTCTTAAGGATGGACAGGAAGTATGGAAATTAATCAATGGAGAATTAATTTATTATTTAAGTGATGACTATATAAAATGGTTAGAAACAGCAGAAGGCTTTGAGGATTATCCGTATTTAGATCCGGAAGATAGCCAAGAGGCTAAAAATAGACAGAATGTTACAATAGGTATAGGTTTTACTTTTGATAATACGGGCAGAAATTGGGATATTTTGAAAGAAGTATTAGGCTGGACAGATACAGATATAAATTCAATAATCAGTGGAGTATACTCAGGCAAAAATTATTCCAATACAAATTATACAATTACGAAGGATCAAGCTATTCAAATGGTTAATATAGCAGCAGAAAGAACATATATGCCAGATCTCAATGCAGCTATTAATGCATATAACACGCAAAGTGGAAGCGTAACAACTTACTCGCAGAGACAATTGGAGGCAATGTTTGATTATTCCTATAATAATGGTTTATCACGAAATGTAGGGGGGATATATAGTTCCAGTATAAACGATCAAGATCAAATTATTTATTACTATTTGCGAAAGGATCGAGCTAATGCAGTTAAAGCAGTAAAGAATTTTGGAAATGGGACAAGACGTAGATTAAATAAAATGAATTTGTTCTTTTATGATTATAATTTTGTTGATAAATCAGATACAGATTTGGATCCACTCCGTCAGAAATTGGGGTTTTAGACAGATATGAAAAAAGGGAATAGGTTGAAAAATACACTTTTGACATAACGAACGAAGCTCGTATTGCAAATATTGTGCCTAAACCAAAATTCGCAGATTGAGAAAGGAGCATGGTTATTTATATGGGAAGGAACATATTAAAAAAATATATAGTTATTGTTATGATATGTATCGTGCTTATATTTTGTGTAAAAAAAACCGTTCATAATACACAGGATGAGGCTGCAGAAATTGTCGAAGAAAATTGTGAAACAACGGATTTTGAGTTAACATATCAATTATTAAATCAGGAGCTGTTTGGGAAAGACGCTATACAGTGGCTTGATGATTCATTGAAGCAGGAAATATTCCAATATTCAGAAGAGGTAAAAGGAGAGTTTGTAGAAGTACAAAATGAGGAAAGTATGTTTCCGGCAGAATTAATAAATTTATTGGAGAAAATGATTTATCAGTCTCTTGACAGCAGCTTACGGAAATTTTCATGGGAGGAATTACAAAAAAGTATCTATTTTAAGACGATAGAGGAACTTGGAGGAGAAAACTTTGAACTGGACTTAGAAGAAATGAAGAACATATTTTCGCCAGTAAAAGAAATCGCTGAAGTGGAAGATGTCTATGATGCATATAAATTAGTCAGTGGTGAAATAAATTGTCAAAATATATTTCATTTTCATATGACTGATAAGCAGGACAATTATGTTTTTGTTATAGGTTCAGATCGGAAGAGCGTCGTGT
>CAOXUF010000299.1 GCA_948560485.1 uncultured Eubacterium sp. | reverse complement strand
GAGTCCAGTGCCTTACCATTTGGCGATGGGCCATTGTCTCGCGACAGAAAATATTTTATCACAATAGTTTCTAGAATGCAAGTACTTTTTTCCATATAATCTCAAATATATTCTATCTATGTTGTAGTATTCTTTTTATTTTAGTTTTTATGCGCCTACTCCAAAAACTTCCACATATTTTCTTTGCATAATTCAGTTGCCTTTCATCAGACATCTGTACTTCCTCATTGTCAATAAACACAGACTCTGCCACGCCGACAATCCAATTAAATGGAATTTTCTCCCTTAAAAACCGATTATCACCACAAATCACATAATAATCACTTTTAGCTTTCACGATACGATGTAAAACATATTCGCCTGTAGGGCGTTTAAATAATACAATATCATATTTTTCCAATGGTTTTGTAAGTGGAACAACCTTCACCAAATCTTTTCCCTGTCTGAGCAGAGGCATCATGCTGTCACCAACAACCGTCGACAAATGAAAACCATTCCTTACAATACTTTCTTCAATTGTCATTCGATAATCCCCGGTTTCTTTAATATTTCTATAAATCTGTCTACATCTTTTTGAGCCAATTCTTCTTCTACCTCATAAACTTCTAGAATAGCTGCGATTAATTCCTCTCTCGTCGTCCCTTCCACAAGTTTGTCCCACATTAATTCTCCAGTTTCATTAAGTTTTACCATTCCATTAAATATCTTACTCGCTGAACCTATTGCGATTACCACCGCCTGAGTTCCCATCTTTTTTTTAATAAATCCTTCTCTAACTTTCATCTAAATCTCCTATCATAACGAATCTTTCATCTCGAAATATTGCCATTTCTACCTCTAGCTTATCTCAAAATTTCAGCGTTTCTATTTCATTCCCTCATATGCAACTCTCGCCGCATCTTTTTTCATATTACATCCCATTTGATACATTGGAATATTTTCAATCAGTGTATTAACATAATCCATCGTTTTTAACAAGCCTTCTGCTTCTCTTGGACGATATATCTGATTCATTAACATTGGCAATGCATCGCCGCCATCCATTTTACAAATATGATTTTGTTTATCCTGATGCAGAAAACAAATTGCTTTCAATTTTGCGTTTCTATTATTAGAGATATGATGCTTTCCATCCCATGGTGTTCCATAAGCGTAAATTCCATCGTGCTCAAATCTTAGCAACGGTTTATCATCATTTATCATAATGACTTCATCACCAAAACATTCTCTCCACAATCTGGTATGTGTAGATTTTCCTGTTCCGCTTGGTGCCGTAAACAAATACGCTTCACCTTTATATTCTAGCACACTTCCGTGACACAATACTACATTATAATCTACCGCTTTTTCGCAGAATTTACGATATACCGCAGTATGCTCCAAATATGATTTTGAATAAGATATATCATCCTCCGCATGCTGTCTCTCGTATTCCAAATCATCATCGGTTGCCATAATTTCAAACAAAGGCTCTTCCTTTGAAAGATACTCCTTACAAACCTCTCCAAAATACTGTCCTCTATATTTTACTAAAACCGGGATTCCTCCAAATTTATAAACATTTCTCATCTAAAATTCTCCAGTTATTAACTATTTATCACTTCAAATTTCTTAGTTATTAACTACACTCTCTGCTGTTTCTTTATACTACTTTTGCCCCGCAAGATAATTTGCAAACTGCTGTGCTGTTCTGCCTGAAATACCACCATGACTTAATTCCCATTTGTTAGCCTCAGCCTTAATCTCATCATCCGACAATGTCACCCCTGCACGTTTACATAACTCTACTGCAATATCAAAATATTCTTTCTGAGTAGGCTTGGAATAATTAATTGTCACACCAAATCTATTTACCAAAGAAAGCTTTTCTTCCATAGTATCGGACTGATGCATTCCATTTTGTACTTTCACATCACTTCTGTCGCTCCAGTTTTCCTTTATCAGATGACGTCTGTTAGATGTGGCATAAATCAGTATATTTTCAGGTTTCGTTTCAACACCCCCTTCAATAACTGCTTTTAAAAATTTATATTCCACCTCAAAATCCTCAAAAGACAAATCATCCATATAAATAATAAATTTATAATTTCTATTTTTAATTGTGGCAATGACATTAGACAAATCTTTAAACTGATGCTTATAGATTTCAATCATCCGCAGACCTCTGTCATAGTACTGATTTACAATCGCTTTAATGCTGGTAGATTTTCCTGTTCCACTGTCTCCAAACAACAAACAGTTATTTGCCTTTCTGCCTTCCACGAATGCCTCAGTATTATCAATCAGTTTCTTCTTCTGAATTTCATAACCAACCAGGTCGTCCAAAGTAACCTTGTCCATATTGTTAATTGCCTTAAACCGGAATGGGGTTTCATCTGTAATCCGAAACGCCTTATTAAGACCAAACATTCCCACACCATAATCTTTATAAAATTCCGTCACATATGCAAAGAATTCTTTCTCGTCCTTTGCTGCTTCCAGTCTCTTACTTAATGAGCGGACTTTCTCACTTACATTTTTGTTGTACATAAGCTCCGGTTTGCCAATAGCCTGATAATTCTCTAACTGGCAAAAGCAGTCGATTCCCAATTTATTTTCCATCTCTGAAAAATCATAATCAAACAATACCTGAAACTGTTTAAAATCATTTTTTGCAAAATGATTTACACTGCCATTACTTGCGCCAATCTTTTCACATGTAATACTAAAAGGATTCTCATCCGTTATTAACAAATATGTCAGATAATTATGCCATAAATTATCATTAAAGCCATAGTCTGTAGCAACCTCTAAGATACGTTTTACCTGTTTGTATAAATGCGTAATAATTTCACTCTTTTTATTTTCAGACAATCCCTGCTGTTCATCTGCCTGTTTATATTCTTTAATAATATTGCTTAACTCCATTAAAATCGAGTCTTTCGGCATATCGCCATATATAATCAACTTTGATACAATATTGTACATTTTCTACCTCGCATTATGTAAACCTATTATCTATACTATTTCTCCTTATATTATAAACGGATTTCATAATATGGCAAGTCAAAAGCATAGCTTTTCAGGTTCTAAACTTTACTTGGGGGTAGAGTTTAGAACCTTTCATATTTTTTAGCAA
>CAOXUF010000298.1 GCA_948560485.1 uncultured Eubacterium sp. | reverse complement strand
TCGTGACTGGAGTTCAGACGTGTGCTCTTCCGATCTCAATATTTAAATTCGGCCTTTGCCAGAATTTTATCTCTCTTTACAAAAGTATTTGTCCAGAATCTTGCATCATTAGAATTATTACGATTATCTCCTAACATAAAATAACAATCCTTTGGCACTTTATATTCTAAGACCTCGTCTTCACCATTAACATATAACCACTCCTCCGGCAGATAAGACTCATTTAATGGTTTTTCAGAATCGTTAATATATATCTTTGCATTTTTAATAACCACTTTATCTCCCGGAAGTCCAATAACACGTTTTACGTAATATTTGTCTTCTGCCAGACTTCCATTCTCATTGTAGTCAGGATTTTCAAAAATAGCAATGTCTCCTCTTTCCGGGTCTGTGAACCAGTAAGCTGTTCTAAGACCTATCATTCTGTCTCCTTTTAAGATCGTGTTCATCATCGAGCCTGAAGGTACATTTGCATTCATAATAATGCAATTATTCACAACAAAGGCAATGACTACTGCAATAATAAAAATCTTAATCCAGCTGAAAATTTCTTTTTTCAAACTAAATTCTTCTTTCTCGCCTTTATTTTTCCTGAGCTTTTTCTTTTTTTCCTTTTCTTCATCCTGAACTTGAGGCTCAATATATGTATTCTCTACTTCTTCTTTGTTCTCCTCATTGATATATTCATTCTCTAAATTATTCTCTTCCATGTCATGTCCTTTCATTTACTGTCTTTCATTACCAAGTAATAGTATAAACGCTCATCTGAATATATGCAATAAATGTTTTGTGATATTTTGATGAAATCTTTATGTCTTTACCGAATAAAATTGGTTTTTATCTTAACCTCTTCCTCAGGATGTACAATCCCATTTTCTTTCCCGATTTCGATACATTTTAAAATCCATGCCATATTTCTGGCAATATTTCTTACAATCTGTAATCCCTCTTCATCCTTCATAACATCTTCCGGAGTATTTCCATGAACCATTGGCCAATAATTTCCGTTAATTAATGGCATATGATAAAATTCTGGAACTTTTGCAATCTCGTCAAGAGCGCTGGTTGTTCCTGCTCTTCTGGCGCTGACAACCATTGCCGCCGGCTTATATTTCAGATATTTGCCTGCACTCCATGCCAATCTGTGCATAAATCCCATCATATTGCCACTAACCGATGCATAATGAACCGGACTGCCAAATACAACACCGTCTGCTTCCTGTAATTTCTTTGCAGCTTCTACAACTTCTCCACCATATACACATTCTCCGCTTTCACTACAGCCACAGCACCCCATGCAGCTACCCTGAGGACTGGCGCCTACATGCATAATTTCTGTTTCTATACCTTCTTCATTTAATATCCTTTCCATCTCATCCAAAGCAGTATATGTACACCCCTTTGCTTTGGGGCTTCCATTAAACATTAAAACTTTCATATCTATCTTCCTTTCTATCTCCTAATCTTCAAAGGGATACTTTACTCCCATTTTTTCTCTTATCTCATCCATAACTTCCATCATCTTTATCGTCTGCTCATGTGTCATTTCAGGACATTCTGTT
The DNA here is from genome assembly GCA_948560485.1 of uncultured Eubacterium sp. Next base: position 1,557 of record CAOXUF010000298.1, on the reverse strand, counting down.
TTCCCCTGCTGTACCGCTTTTACACAGGCTTCTACTTCATATTCATACCCGCTAATCTGCCCTTCTTGTCTTAAATCTTCTATAACATTCCAGTTACCATCATACACCTTAATCCTCTGTATACAATTAACTCCCTCTACTAATATATGTCCCGAAGTACCATATATCACAGCGCTTCCATCACCGAAAGAACACATTCCCGAATTTAGATCCGCCATTGTTCCGTTTTTGTACCGAATGGTATACTGTCCCATTTTGTCCATACCTTCATCCGTCAGTATCGCTGTAGCACTGACATCATCAATTTCATCTCCCATTACGATAGATGCCATCGTTAACGGATAAATTCCCACATCCAAAAGTGCTCCTCCTGCAAGTTCAGGACTCATCAGCCTTTCTTTATGCATCATAGGAAAATTCAGATTCGCAGTCATAAAAGTAACATCACCAATAACTTTCTGTTCCAATAACTGAACCAGTTTCTTCGTTAATGGCATGAATCTTGTCCACATAGCTTCCCCTAAAAACAAACCTTTTGCTTCAGCTATCGCAATCAGTTCTTTTGCCTGCTTTGCATTTGCCGTAAATGCTTTTTCACACAATACATGTTTTCCATATTCTAAACACATCTTCGCATGCTCGTAATGTAGCGAATGCGGCGTTGCAATATAAATTACATCAACGTTATCATCTCTGGCTAATTCCTCATAAGAACCATATGCCTTTTCCATTCCATATTGTTCTTTATAAGTTTCTGCCTTCTCTAAATTTCTGGATGCAACTGCATACATCTGAACATCTTTCATCTGTACAATCGTACCAGCCATCGCATGGGCGATATGACCCGCTCCCCAAATCCCAAACTTTACCATTTTTACTCTCTTTCCTCTTTGTATTTTATTTGCACAAACAAATTATAACCCATATCAAACGCTCTATAACAGGTTATAATTCATTTGTGTTAATTTATTTTTTCATTTAAAGTCATTCTACCATATCTACAGCAATATTTCATCTTTTCACAATTTTTATAAATATAACTTCCTACTCTACTATAATCATCAGCACATTTTCACTACTGCCTGTAACAGCATTATATGGTACTCCTCATCCTGAATAATTCTATGCAGAACCCGATTAACATGGATATCCTGTATCATCTGCATATGCATTTTGTATTGCTGAATAGCTCCCCTTTCTCCTTCTATATCCTGCTGTATCATTTTTTCAATATTATCCGAAGTTTTCACAGAAGACGGTGTCCACATTCTCTGCTGTCCATTCTGCTGGCGTGCCACAAAATCCACACTTCCACCTAGCAGCCAGATAAGTTCAGCTAATTTTTGTAAATGAATCATTTCTGCCATCGCAATTCCCAAAATCACTTTTGCCAAAGCACATCGCTGACCGGACATTCTGCTTTCATGATTAATATATTGTGTAATGGCTGTCATTTCTGATACGCCTCCACAATAATCCATTGTAAGCAGATTCGCATATTTCAGATTTTGTCCTGTTACCTGAAGTTCAGGATACGGCAACTCCATCATCGCCGGT
>CAOXUF010000297.1 GCA_948560485.1 uncultured Eubacterium sp. | reverse complement strand
AATATATTTTGCTGCATCAATAAAATCAAAGCCTAAATATTTTGCCAAAACTTTACTATTCAAGAACTCTCCACGACTGGCTGCATAATCTCTGCCCGCCATATGTGAAAATGCACCTTTGATTGTCTCAAAATCTTCATCTAATGAAAAATCTGCAAGACCCAGTTCCTTAATAATTCCATTATATCTATCCTTTATCGACTGAAACTGTTCCTCAAACTCTTCTCCTTCTGATGCAAGTTCATAACAGTTATACAGCATATCTGTAACCTTTATATCTTCAACAAAACGCTTTCCCGGTGCTGATGCTACTACGAAACGTCTTGTCGGGTCTTCTAATATAATATCCGCAACTTTTTTAAACTGCTTTGCATCAGCAAGCGAGCTTCCACCAAATTTTACAACCTTTGTCTCTTTCATTTTTTGCCTCCTATTGCTTCATCTTATATTTTATGTAAATTCTGCATTAAGTCAACTACTTTGATAGTAAATAATTCATCATTTCATATCCATTTGCCATAAACAAACCGCTTTCCTTACCACATTTTTCATTATAATCCAATGTGCTTTCTTTGATATCTGTACTGTCAAAAAGCATATATGGAACCGGATTGCTGGTATGGGTTCTCACGCATATTGGTGTTGGATGATCCGGCATGACAAGCATACGGTAATCCTCTCCTGCTTTGTCCAATGCATCTTTTATCACTTTAATAACTCTGGAATCCAGATTTTCTATTGCCTTTATTTTTCTCTCTACACTTCCCTGATGTCCCATTTCATCCGGGGCTTCTACATGCACATACGCCATGTCATATCCTTCATTCAGAAGAACATCTACTGCAGCTTCTGCCTTCCCCTCATAATTGGTATCCAGTCCGCCATTCGCACCTTCTACTTCAAGAACTTTCATATCTGCTCCTATAGCAATTCCTTTTAAAAGGTCTACTGCTGAAATCATTGCACCCTTTTTGTGATTCTTCTCTTCAAAAGAAGTTACGCAAGGTCTGGTTCCGGCACCCCAGAACCATAAAGAATTTGCAGGATTTAATCCCTTCTTAATTCTCTCAATATTAATTGGATGATTTGCTAATATTTCATAACTTTTCTCCTGCATCTTGCGAAGAATTTCATCCTGTGGCAGATACTGTCCAATTTTCTGTCCCAATACATCATGAGGTGGAGTAAGTGTTACAACTTCTCCATGATCCCATATCGTAAGATGCCTATAACTGGTTCCAACATAAAATTTGTACACATCTGTTTCTAACTCTTTGCGTACTGCTTCTAATAATACAGCAGCATCTTCTGTACCGATTTCACTGGAACTGTGATCTATAATCGTCTTTTCTTCATATGGTAAATCATCTGTAGATACAGTCACAATATTGCATCGGAGTGCCACATCTGTAGATTTCATATCTACACCGATACTTAATGCCTCCAATGGAGAACGACCTGTATAATATCTTTTTGGATCATATCCTAAAACAGATAAATTTGCTGTATCACTCCCAGGACTCATTCCTTCCGGTATTGTATGTACTAAACCAACCTCTGCCTGTTTTGACATTTTATCCATGGTTGGTGTATCTGCATATTCTAATGGTGTTCTTCCTCCCAATTCTTCAATTGGTTCATCGGCCATACCGTCACCTAAAACAACTATATATTTCATATTTTACTCCATTCTGCTACAATGCTACTTATAAAATATTATGAATTCTATTCTTACGCTGCTATATAATGTATAATATTAAAACGCAACTAATCAGAGCCGGCTTACGCCTCGACTCTGATTCTTGTTATAACTTTTCCAAGTTTGTCTGCTTTTCCGTCAAAATCTTCTTCGCTCATCTTCGATGTGATAAATCCGATTTCTCCTTCAATTCCTGCATCAACATATTCTACATTTCCAAATACTGCTTCTGCTTCTTCTTTTGACACATTCGCTCTTACAAAGAACTGTTTCTTTGACTGTGCGAAATCCTCTAACTCTAATTTTTCTTCATCCCACATTACCGTTGTTGAAACATTGAGATGTCTTACGCTATCTACCACATCAGATACAACTGCACTGGCTGTTGGAAGTTTACCGGCTCCACTGCCGATAAATACTAAATCTCCTACCATATTTCCACGAACCAGAATACCATTGACAACATCACTTACATTGTATAATGGATGATCCGGTGCTAATAATCTTGGAGCAACAGATGCAACGACTGCATCATCTTCATTTTTACACTTTCCAAGTAATTTAATAGAACGTCCCATAGCCTTTGCATATTTAAAATCAGTTGCTGTGATTTTTGAAATACCCTCTGTATAAATTTCTTCAAAATCTACTGTCTTTCCTTTTGCAAGAGATGCCAGAATCGCAATCTTTCTTACAGCATCAAAGCCTTCGATATCAGCTTCCGGGTTACGCTCTGCATATCCCAAATCCTGCGCCGTCTTTAATGTGCTGTCAAAATCAGCACCTTCTTTATCCATCTTTGTGAGAATATAGTTTGTTGTTCCATTTAATATTCCGGTAATCTCACAGATCTTATCTGCTGTGATATGCATATTAATTGGACGGATAATAGGAATACCACCACCTACGGCAGCTTCAAATAAGAAGTTTCTATTATTTGACTGAGCAATTTTGATTAATTCTGCTCCATACTTTGCAACCAATTCCTTGTTTGATGTACAAACACTCTTTCCTGCTTCTAATGCTGACTTTACAAAATCATATGCAGGCTTTAGTCCACCCATAACTTCGATAACAACTTCCACTTCCGGATCGTTTGATATCACATTATAATCATGAACCAAAACACTCTCACAAGGGTCGCCAGGAAAATCTCTTAAGTCAAGCACATACTTAACTTCAATTTCCTCTCCTGCATTGGCTGTAATTAAATCCTTATTCTCATTTATTATTTCAAATACTCCTGAACCCACAGTTCCATATCCTAATATTGCAACTTTAATCATATTCTCCTCCTAATGTCATATGAAAGAGTATTTCAACTCCCTTTAAAAATTATACTTGTAGATTTTAGCATGGTTACATACAATTATCAACTAATTTCATTATCTTTATCAAGATTTATCCATTTCAGGTAAGCATTAATAAACGGATCCAGATATCCATCCAA
>CAOXUF010000296.1:2013-3160 GCA_948560485.1 uncultured Eubacterium sp. | reverse complement strand
CGTATTCTGCGACAAAGATTGGAGCTGACCGGCTGGCAGAATCTTTTTATCGCAGTTTTGGACTTCCGGTAACAATTGTACGTCCCTTTAATACCTATGGGCCACGGCAATCAGCCAGGGCAGTGATCCCTACAATTATTACTCAGCTTTTGGCAGGAAGGAGAAAAATCCGACTGGGCGCATTGACCCCAACGAGAGACTTTAACTATGTAAAAGATACGGTAAGTGGTTTTATTTCTATATATAGATCACATAAGACGATTGGCGAAGAAATCAATATTGCTACACAGGAAGAAATTTCAATTGGACAATTAGCAGAGGAACTTATCAGGCAGATTAATCCGGACGCAGAAATTGTATGTGATGAACAGAGATTACGGCCTGAAAAGAGTGAGGTGAACAGACTTCTTGGGTGTAATGAAAAGATTAAGAGGCTGACAGATTGGAGTCGGCAATATACATTTCAGAAAGGTCTTTCTGAAACGATAGAATTCTTCGAAAATAATATGGATAGATATAAGGCGAATATTTACAATCTTTAAAGGCAAAAAGGGTGGGAATATGTCGGATAAATTTATTCCTCTTTCAGTTCCTAATTTGACAGGTAATGAATTAAAATATGTTTCCAATGCGATTAAATCAGAATGGGTATCTGCGGCAGGATTCTATGTCAGTGAATTTGAAAATAAAGTTGCGGAATATGTGCATACAGGGACAGCAGTAGCCTGTCAGAGCGGGACGGCAGGATTGCATATCGCATTGCTCCTTATAGGACTTACCAGTAGAGATGCGGTATTAGTTCCGACGCTGACATTTATTGCGGCAGTGAACCCTGTTAAATATATTGGGGCAAGTCCAATATTTATGGACTGTGATGATTCTTTATGCATAGATCCGGTGAAAGTGGAGCGGTTTTGTCAGGAAGAATGTGACTTTATAGAAAACAGATTAATTGAAAGAAAATCAGGTAAACATATAAAAGCATTGTTAGTGGTACATGTTTTTGGAAACATGTCTGATATGGTGTCTTTAATGAAAACAGCGGAAAAGTATAATTTGACTGTTGTGGAAGATGCCACAGAAGCATTGGGAACCCTCTATACAGATGGTCCCTACAAAGGGCGTTATGCGGGAACGATAGGAGACA
>CAOXUF010000296.1:0-2003 GCA_948560485.1 uncultured Eubacterium sp. | reverse complement strand
ATTATCACTACTGGAGGCGGCGGGATGATTGTTTCAAATAACAGGAAGTATTTGGAGCGTGCACGGCATCTGACTACACAGGCGAAAAGTGATGAGATATATTTTGAACATGATGAAATTGGATATAATTACAGAATGACTAACCTACAGGCTGCGCTGGGTCTGGCACAGATAGAGCAGCTGGAACATTTTATTAATGTGAAAATTGAGAATTATATTTTTTATAAAAATGCACTTACGCACATATATGGTGCGGAACTTCTGGAATTTCGGAAAGGTACCCGGAGTAATCATTGGTTTTATGCTTTGTTTTGCAGAGGACTGCGCTTGGGGCGGGATGGGCTTATTCAATATCTTTTTGAAAATGAAGTACAAACCAGGCCTGTTTGGGGATTGATTCATCGGCAGGTTCCATATAGAAAAGATAGGGCATATGAAATCTGTAAGGCAGAATATTATCGGAAATATATTGTGAATATTCCATGCAGTACCAATCTTTCGAAAAGTGATATGCATAGGGTAGTTGACTTGATTATACAGACTGATAATGCTTAGAGCAAGAGGTAGTATATGCAAAATGAAGATATGCTGATTGATGGGGATATAACAATATTAGATGCATTAGAGAGACTGGATATTACGGCAAAAAAAGTCCTGTTTATTGTAAATTCTGAAAGACGATTACAGGCTTCTGTAACAGATGGAGATGTGCGCAGATGGATTTTGTCCAATGGGAGTTTAACGGCTCCGATAAAAGCAGCAGCGAATAATTCTCCTAAATATTTGAAGGAGGATTCTATAGATTTGGCATTTTCATATTTAAAAAAAAATAAATTAGATGCAGTTCCAATATTAAATAATGACTATACAATTATCCAGATTGTCACAGCAAATGATGGACAGGTGAAAGGGCCTTCGAAAGAATTGATTGGTGTTCCTGTAGTCATCATGGCGGGCGGGCTTGGTACAAGGCTGTATCCATATACGAGAATTCTGCCTAAACCACTGATTCCAATCGGAGATACTCCAATTATTGAACATATTATGAATAATTTTCATAAATATGGTTGCAATGACTTTCATCTTATAGTGAATCATAAGAAAAATATGATTAAAGCATATTTCGGTGAAAATTCACTGGGATACAATGTTATGTATGCAGAGGAAAATATGCAGCTTGGTACAGGTGGGGGACTGAGTCTTTTAAAGGAGAAAATTCATTCTACATTTATCTTATCAAATTGTGATATTCTGATAAACGAAGATATTGCAAAGATTTATCAAATGCATAAAAAGCAAAAAAATTTTATAACCATGGTTTGTTCGGCAAAAAACTTCATAATACCGTATGGTGTTGTTGATATTGATGATAAAGGAAATATAAAAAAAATGGAAGAAAAGCCTTCTCTATCGTTTCTGACAAATACAGGATGCTATATAGTTGAGCCAGAAGTAATCGTTGGGTTAGAAAGGAATATATCGGTAGATTTTCCTGAGATAATTGAAAAATGTATCAAACAGGATAGGAAAGTGGGCGTATATCCCATAAGTGAGAATGCTTGGATGGATATGGGACAACTGGAAGGACTAAAAGATATGGAAGAGGGACTGAGGAAAGGCGGAGGTTATTTATGAAACCAGTGCAGGTCATTGCTGAGGCAGGAGTCAACTATAATGGACGTATTGAACTTGCAAAGGAAATGGTTTATATCGCTAAAGAATGTGGTGCGGATGTTATCAAATTCCAAACAGCAAAAGCTGAATTAGTAATATCAAAATATGCGGAAAAAGCTGATTACCAAAAGAAAGCAACAGGAGTTGCAGAGAATCAGCTGGAAATGTGCAGAAAACTTTTTCTTCCATATGAAGATTTTGCAGAGCTGTCAGAATTATGCAAACAAGTGGGCATAGGTTTTTTATCCACGCCTTTTGAAATTGAAAGTATAAATTTCCTCCATGAATTAGGCATGGATATGTGGAAAATTCCATCTGGTGAGATTACG
>CAOXUF010000295.1 GCA_948560485.1 uncultured Eubacterium sp. | reverse complement strand
TCCCTACACGACGCTCTTCCGATCTAAAAGAAGTTAGACTGCATACATATTAGCAGTCTAACCCCCTTTCCATACATCATAGCCTGATTACATCACGGCATGACTACAATAAGAACGGTACAGACGGGCTTTTTATCTGCGAAGTCTGAGTAGACTGAAATGTAGTTCCTGTCGGATCATGGCTTGTGCTGCTACATTTACAAGTGATCGGAAGACAGTAACATGAAACACAAAATGCAGATAAAGTATTCTCATGTGCTACAACCTTTTTGCCTAATCTTTTCATTCGTTTCACCTCCTTCATAGTTCATTCTATAAGAATTTTTCTTATTAGTTTACACTGCAAGAAAACCTTATAGTTTCATTAAGCGATTTCAGTATCTTGCTTTTTAGTAAATAAAACCATTCTCCTCAATATAATTAGACTATATTTTCAAATCCAGATTAGAACCAACTTGCATCTGATCCTTTACATTGGTCTGCTCCATATTATTATCCTTTGCAATTTCAATAATTGTCTTAATATCTTCTTCGTTCAGTAAAACTGTGTTATCTTTTGAGTCAGTAATCTTTTCATCCAAAAACTGCTCTACCTTGTCTGGAGTTGTTTTTTTATCTTCCTTTATAGTCCGCTTTTCTTCCAATGCATCCTCTAATTCTTTTTTCTTTTCTACCGCCTTTTCCTTTGTCTTTTCAATCAACTTTTCAGAATTTTTCCGTCTTTCTTCCCGGAGCTTGTCGCTCATGTTCAGCATAAAATCATTTCTGACAAGTGCAATTTGACGATATTTTCCGTTTTCGTCTATATAATCATGCTTGAATACAACACTCCATCCACTGGCATTCATTACACTGTCCAGCATATTGACGGCTGATTCAACACCTTTAATCAGTTCTTTCATTTCTTTTTCTTTCTCTGGATCATTCTGCATCTTCTCCAAAAGTAATGGATTGATTGTCAAAGTTTTACCGCTTTTTGCTGATGAAAATGTATTTCCAATCTTACACTCGACGCTTGGAACAAGCTTTGCCAGTTCATTCATATAATCCGCTGTACTTTTTGACTTGCTACTATTCGCCGTTTCCGTTGCCTGTTCTGTATCTTTTTTCTTTGTGCCACTCGCCTTGCTATTACCTGCCATATACTGCGTAGCATAACTGCCATAACTATTCATAACTTCCATTGCCATATTATTATCCTCCTTGACTTATAATATCTATACTTTAAAATCCACACCTCCGAGAGTACCATCAAGCTGATCCAAAATATTTGTATCAAAGGCATCACCCGGTTTCCATCCCGGATTATTTTCTCTTACTAATGCTTGTAATCTTTCAGCATAATCTCCTGCCATTTTTATCAACGTCCATGATGCAGAGGCACACTGTTTAGCTGGAAGTGTACTCAAATAATTATTAACCACATCATGTCTTTTACTTCCTTCTGGTATTCCCCATCCGTTAGTACTAACAAAATCCTGTTTAACTACCTCCGCTAAATCTGCCTTTACCTGCTCTGATACAGATACGATATTACGACAATCTGTTCTTCCTTTAAGGCATCTTTCAGCCTGTTCCTTTGAAAAACAAGGAACACCATTTTCATTGTAATACAAATAGCTATGTTTATACTTAACACCGCTGTTTGGATTGGTTGCTGTTTGACCTGATATATCACTTTTGTTTAAATTTTTTTGTGAAAAAAATTTGCTCATTGAACTTTGCAAAAACCATCTCGTACTATTTCCATTGACATTCATACACCAATCTCCTTTTTTTAAATAAATTGCAGTCACATTGCCCTTTATATTAATAATGATAATTCACAGTTAATGTTAATGTAGCTGTTGAAACATCTCCCATAGTCACAATCCATACTTTCCAACTTCCAGAGGGATCATATCCATTAAAAGATGAAAAAGTGCTTGTGCCGCTTGCACTCACTATATCATAATCCCAATTTCCATAGGGATCTTCAACAAAAACATAAAATGGATCGCTTCCTGTACTTACACGTGAATATACCGTCACAGATGTAATGCTCGGATTAGCTCCAGTTACAGATCCAGATGAAAGGGTTGCAACTGTTGATGGATTACCATAAACAGAATTTAACTTCGATGTAATTTTCCTGAAATAATTCGTAGAATATACCGATGCAACAGATTCATCTGTCATTGTAACAGTTTCATCCTTTGGTGCTATCTCTGCCGCTGATACAGGCATAACAAGCATCATACACATAGCAATACATGTAATAAAAGAAATTAATTTTTTCATGAGCAAATACCTCCTTAAATCTCTAACATATGTGACTGCAAAATATTTATAGCTGATTATCCAAACACCTTAATCCCTGCCAAAAGTGTTGCTAGATCACTCTTGCCATATCCTGCCTTGAAAAGATCAGCAGCGTTAATCATCTTTTTGCTGATACCCTCAATGACATTACTGGTTGTTTCTTTGCTTTCCTGTTCCGTGGCCGCCACAGTACTGTCAGCTTTTATTTCTTTCTCAGCGACTGTCGTTGTGCTGCCAGCCTTCGCTTTCCTATAAGGTGCAAACTTTTTAAAGCCCTCTTCTATTATATTACGGGCATTTTGGTTTACTGTTTCCCGTTTCTCAAAATCTCCTGCAATTTTTCCGAAAGCCTTATCCAGTGCAGAAAGCTCCTCCTCTTTTGTCAGCTTTCTATACCCACCTTCCTCAGAAACATAAGTCTCTCTGGTTCCGGCTTCATATCCCTGAACTATTTCATCATACATTTTTGCATATGTACTGAAATAGTTCTCCGCCTTGCCCTGAATACTCATTGTTGTACCTTTTTCTTTTGCTGCCGCCGACATCATTTCAGCTTCTTTATGGAACTTCGACTCAAAATCAGAATCCATGCTTAAATGCTTTATGATATTTTTCTGTGCTTTCACTGATCCCAAGTCCATTTTTTCCTGATTGTGGGCAGATAAACTTTTCCTATACTGCTCCCTGCCCTCTTTAGAAATATCAATTTTTATCGGTTCCCCTTTTTTTACATCTTTAGAAGCAGCATTTTGTGGCGAATTAGTATAACCCACACTGCCTGTAACGACTGTGCTAATTCCATCATTACCTGAAACTTTCATAGATATGCCTCCCTATTTAGTCAAGTCTTTTTTCCTTATTTTTCAAGGATTTTTTAGTTACA
>CAOXUF010000294.1 GCA_948560485.1 uncultured Eubacterium sp. | reverse complement strand
TAAAAATGCAAGGAGGATTAACATGAGTATGAAAAAACTCAAACAACAAGTGGCAACCGCCTTAATCGTTGCAATGACTGCGACGAATGTATTATCGGCGTTTGCTGCGGAAACGGTAATTGGAAAACCGAATAAAAAAGATTCCGTTACTGTGACTTTTGACGCTAAAGGAGGGTACTGGGAAACAGCTTCTAAATCTTCGGTTTCTGACGGCAGACAGGGTGCATTGCTGGCGGATACGGTGATTGACGGATATTATGTAGGCGCTGACGGAGCCTGGGTTCCGGCAAGCTAAGAATTACATAGGTTATATTTTTGATGTTCCGGATAGGAATAGAGAGAAAGGAACTGTCGGGAAAGAGATAGTTCTGCACAGGGGCAGGTGTAAACCACATGGATTACGCCTGCCCCTGCAATTGCTCCACGATATTCTGCGGTTATTTACGCAGAATTTCCTTCCTACATGGCGAGGGCACAAATCGTTATTTTCGACAGCTCCTTCAAAGAGGAATTATATTTTTATGTTTTTTACTGTGATAGCAGGAACAAGCTGCCAATTATAGCAGCATATCGGTTTCTTTAGCCCATGCGCGGATTATATCCGCCGGAAGTTCCAGAATTTCAGCGATTTCGTCGAAAGAACTGCCTCGTTTCCGCAAATTGGCAGCCGTTTTCTTTGCCTGTTTAAGACGGCCTTCCTCGCGTCCTTCCTCACGTGCTTCCCGTCGTTCATCAGCCAGTTTGATTGCCCATGTCATATAACTCACCTTCCATTCGTCACTACTGTTTATAAGTGATACTTTCTTTTCCAGTGTCCGGGTATAGGGGTCTTTGACCTCCCCATTCATAATGTAATGCATCAGGGATTTAAAACGATTGCTTACATTCCCCTTATGTCCAGCTGCGTTTACAAAAATTTTCCAGGCATCATCCCCCAGTGGATGGTAAGAACCGTCACTGATCTGGTAATACTCTTTGCACTGGTAAATATACTCATCATGACCAAACGGATCAAACGTACAGATGAAAATGACCAGACTTTTTTTAAGCTGAACGTAGTCTTCTCCTTTCGCAAGGATGTTTAGGTCGATCATTCCCTGATAGAACCTGGTTCTCTTCGGCAGGTTTCGGTTCTTTCCAGTTTGCATTTCAACATTATAGACCGTGTGTTCCTCGTCCTCAATATAAACATCCATTCGGATCGATTTTGAATGTATCGCAATATCCACCATTTTTTGCCTCTCCGGATACTCAATCTTTTTGATTTTCGTTCCAAGAATAGTTTCCAGAAATGGTTTACAACATTTCGGATCTGCCATTACGGTACCGAACATCAGGTCATCCTGAATTGTGACTGGTTTAAATCGCAATATCTTTTCTTCGTTAGTCATGTTTCCTCCTGCGCCGGAAATCTTCCTGCTATTATTATAATATAAGTCAGGATTTCCTGCAATTATTATTTTGTTCTTTCCTTGATAAGTCTTGCTAAGAGAATGTTTCTTTTCTGTTTGAAGAGTGATTTCTATTTAAAATTTGGAAGACGGAAGAAAAACTCCCAATTCGTTTATTTGTACCTACTGACTATCTCTGACCCACACCGCTCATATTTATACAAGAAATGAATATCCCACTTTCAATAAAGAGCAAAATAAAAGACACCTCATTTTGGGGTGCCCTTTATTTTGGCCCGTTAATCATTACTTAACAACTCGGCTAACTTCTCTATGTATTCCCTTTTTATCATTTCCAAATACACGTTTATAACGTGAATACTTGAAGTCTCACATTTATCGTCACCGTTTGTACAATTCTCAAATCCAATCTCTAAAATCTCTAACATGTTTTCAAAATGTTCAAACTCGACTAATAAATCTTCCACTATGTCCATTAATCTCATATACATTACCCACCTTTCAAAATTTTGGTGGAGGGTAACGCCGAACATATTTTTTGTCAACGACTTTTATACCTTATTTGGAAAGTATCCTTTTGTATTTAACTGGAGTTCTCTGCTCTTTATTTTCTCATACAATGTATCTACTGTTATATGCTGGTCTTGGATAATCTCATATAACTTTTCTACTTTTTCATTGGTTGTCAGGTCGTCATGTTTTCGCAACCACCACATAAGCATTAAACTTAAATCCATGTATTTTGTTGATGGTATTCTCTCCTGTTGTTTCGGCCAGTATTTTGCTATATCGGAGTGCAACGCATTTACACGGCCCAGATTAAATGCTCCCTTGGCATGTTTGTCTGCCTCAATCTGTTCTAGTTGTATTTTCTCTTTAGATGCAAATCCTGGATAGGCACTATGACTGTCTGTTACAAGGATTGCATCTTTTTCAAATTTTCCATGTAGCTTTTTATTTACATCATTTGTCTCTAATCTTCCCACACAAGTTGGATTCATGTATAGATTTCCGCTACGGTCTTGACAGGTTAATATACAGGTCTGGTCTCTGCTTATACCCCTTAAATAAGATTCACCGCTATATAACAGTTCTTCCAATTTTTCCGGGTCATCCTGCAATTCATTATATAAGCCCGCTTTCATAAGCCATTCTATTTTTTCTTCCAAATTCATATGGTGTCGTGGCAGTCTCCCCAGTGTATACACAAAGAACTTCGGGTCACGTTTCCCTTTAAACGATACCGGTGCATAATACTCGTCACACTCTGCAATATCTATAAACCTATCCTGGTCTCCATATAACAGCATGATTGCATAACAGACTTTCTGCTTGTTTATCCATGCGGAAGACTTTGCTATGCCTGTATTTTTGGCAATTTTGCTGATAGGAAGGTTGTCCACGATACCACGCAACAATTCCTTCCATTGTCCTACCGAAAGCCTTGAATTGCTTGTGATGGCACCTGTTGATAAATTGAAAGACTTACCGCAGTCTTTACATATAAACCTTTGTCTGCCGCTCACTTTTCCATGTTTCTTTGTATTTATACTTCCACAATGTACACATGGTTGTCTTGTATTTGATGGTATTTCCTCTTTTATTTTCTCCGGCTTTGGTTGTTTGGCATTGATAATTGAGGCTAATTCAGTGAGCTGTTCTGGGGTAAGGGTGTCAATGCTATCTAATAATTGCTCGTATAAATCTGCCATGGTTAAATCTCCTAACACATGGTCGGAGACTTTTGAGCTAAAGACAGTTGAGGTTTCTAAGA
>CAOXUF010000293.1 GCA_948560485.1 uncultured Eubacterium sp. | reverse complement strand
CTCAATAATCATTTCCAGTTTCGTATAATCTGTTTTTATTTTTTCAAATTCATCACTGGCAATCTGCATATCTGAGGAAGCAATTTTTATCTTTTCATCAATCTGTGCTAATCTGCTTCTGATTTCATCAATTTCAATAAGAAACATATTTACATCATTTACTTTTAAATCTTCTTTTAACACAAGATATTTTTTTGCTTTCTCACACTGTTTTTCCAAAGGGACAACCTGACGCTCCAGTTCTCCTAAAATATCCGTAACACGCACAAGATTCTGATTCTGATCATCTAACTTTTTCATTGCATCATTTTTACGGCGCTTAAATTTCACAATACCTGCCGCCTCATCAAAAAGTTCTCTTCTCTCTTCCGGCTTACCACTTAAAATCTTATCAATCTGTCCCTGTCCGATAATAGAGTATCCTTCTTTACCGATACCTGTATCATAAAATAACTCATTTACATCCTTTAAGCGGACCTGCGTACCATTAATCATGTATTCACTTTCACCGGAACGGAATAATCTTCTGGATACAGTTACCTCATTATAATCAATATTTAATTTATGGTCTGAGTTGTCAAATGTAATCGCAACATAAGAATAGCCCATAGGTTTCCTGTTCTCAGTTCCTGCAAAAATAACATCTTCCATTTTTGAGCTTCTAAGCTGTTTGATTTTCTGCTCTCCAAGAACCCATCTGACTGCATCCGCAACATTACTCTTACCCGAACCGTTTGGTCCAACAATACCTGTAATTCCATTATGAAATTCAAACTTTATTTTGTTTGCAAATGATTTAAAACCATGTATCTCTATACTTTTTAAATACATACTAACTCCTCTTATCAAGTGCCTTCAAAGCACTGTATGCTGCCTGTTGTTCTGCAGCCTTTTTCGTGTGTCCTACGCCTTCGCCTATAATCTTATCATCTAATTTTGCAACGGCTTTATAACTTTTGTTATGATCCGGTCCGTTCTCTTCTACAATTTGATAAGAAAGCATGCCTGATTTTACCATATTGATACGCTCCTGCAGTATTGTCTTAGAATCGTGAAATAACCGTTTATTCTCGATATCATTTAAAGCAAATTGCAAAATAAAATTCTTTGCAGCCTCGATTCCACCATCCAGAAATATTGCCCCAATGAGTGCTTCAAAAGCATCTGAGATAATGGAGTCTCTTTTCCTGCCGCCGGTCGCTTCCTCACCATTTCCTAAATAAAGAAAATCTTCCAGACCTATCTGTCTGGCATCCATTGCCAGTGTCGGTTCACATACAAGACTAGCACGAAGCTTTGTCATATCTCCTTCCGGCATTTCTTCCATATTTGTATATAAAAATTCACTTGATGCCATTTCAAGAACCGCATCTCCCAAAAACTCCAGACGTTCATTATCTTTCATATTTTTTGCTTTATGTTCATTCGCAAAAGATGTATGTGTCAACGCAGTCATCAATAATTGCTTATCCTTAAAAGTATATCCTATTTTGTTTTCTAATCTGGAATAATCACTGTTCATATCTGCTCCTAATAATTCACTGAGAAATAGCTCCTGCTATAAAAAATCATTTTATAATTCTCTCTTTAACACAACTTAAAGCCCTATTGCTAGGGCTTTCGTCTCTAAAAAAAATATTATCACAATTTTATATTTATTGTAATTACATATTTCATTTATTAAAGTGCCTTTTTAATCTTATCAAAAGCATCTCCTACTGTTACAATAGACTCTGCTTCATCTGTAGGTACCTGAATACCAAATTCATCTTCGATTCCCATAATAATCTCTAAAATATCTAAAGAATCTGCACCTAAATCATCCACAAACTTACTGTCAGCTGTAATGGTGCTTTTGTCTAAATCCAATACCTCTGCGATTGCACTAATAAGTCTCTCTAATTCCATAATTAATCCTCCTTACTTCCTAACGAAAGTTTCTCTTTAAATTTATTATTTATATCTAATTCATTAAATGTAACACACTGTAGAATAGAATTTTTAATTTCTATAGATTTTGAACTGCCGTGTGTTTTAACCAATAATCCATTTAATCCTAAAAGTGGCGCACCACCATGTTCTTCTAAAGAAAAACCTTTCAGTGTTTTTTTCAGATTCTTTTTAATAAGTAAAGCCCCTATCTTTGTTTTCAGCGAACTCATCATAGAACCCTTTATTTTCTTAATAAGAACATCTGCCAGACCTTCATATAATTTCAAAATAACATTTCCAACAAAGGCATCACATACGATAACATCTGCCTCTCCATTTGGAATATCTCTTGCCTCAATATTTCCTATAAAATTAATACCTTCTAATTTTTCCAGTAATGGATAAGTTTCCTTTACCAATGCATTACCTTTTTCTTCCTCGGCACCAATATTTACAATCGCAACCTTTGGATTTTTAATTCCAACAATATTTTCCATATATACAGAACCCATCTTTGCGAACTGAATCAAATGAGATGCTCTGGCATCAACATTCGCTCCACAATCAATCAGTAATGAAACTCCTTTTGCAGTTGGAATCAATGGAGCTAAAGGCGGTCTCTCCACACCTTTTATTCTTCCGATAATCACATGACCTCCTACAAGATTTGCTCCTGTACTTCCTGCCGAAACCATGGCATCGGCTTCACCATTCTTTACCATATACATACATTTTACCAGTGAAGAATCTTTCTTTCTACGAATAGCCGCTACAGGCGGCTCTCCAGTCTCAATCACTTCTGCAGCATCCACGATTTCTAATTTGTCCATATCTGCTGAATACTTTGACAATTCAGCTTCCAGCAGTTCTTTCTTTCCTACTAACTTAATTAGTATATCTTTATCCTCACCAGCTGCATAGACAGCACCTTTGACAATCTCTTCAGGTGCATTATCTCCACCCATGCAATCTAATGCTATAACTGTCTTTGACATAAAAATGTCCTCCTTTGCGCATAGAAATAATATACTAAAAATTGGTTATAAAATCAAGTTTGCGGACAAAAAAATAAGACTCTGTGTCATCACAAAGTCTTATTTTTATAATTAGTCAACTGAAACTATTTCTTTTTTATTGTAGCTACCACATGCCTTGCATACTCTATGTGGCATCATTAATGTTCCACACTTGCTGCACTTTACAAGATTTGGAGCTGACATCTTCCAGATCGGAAGAGCACACGTCTGAACTCCAGTCAC
>CAOXUF010000292.1 GCA_948560485.1 uncultured Eubacterium sp. | reverse complement strand
TGCTAAGGTGGTGTGCGGCAACGCACCGAAGGTTCGAATCCTTCCGCAAACGCTCTGACATCAATTTTTCTACTATTTTCTGCAAAAGAGATTGTACTATCAAGTTTTCAAGAAAAATCTTATTAGTTAGTCTTTAAACCTAATGTAGATAAAAGTGAAACAAAATTTATAGCTATTGGTTCTGGGATGCCTTGATATTTTCCACTCATGTATTGATCTCTGATGTTGGTATTCACATGAATTTTATTATCATAATAGGTTATACATTGTATTTCTTTATCCCCATCTTCTAATTCATTTATCACATAAATGCATTCCTTTGGAAGTTCAGATTCCATAAGAGGGTATTATGTGTAGTCATAATTAACTGACCAGAGAGATTTTCATAAAGAGAGTTTACAAGGCTTTGTATCAATAAATCATGTACACCAGTGTCAAATTCGTCAATTGATACATAATACGGTAAGAGAAGACTTTGCCCCGAAAACTTTTACGAAACAGGAAGTTGGATTAAAAACAAGATCCAGTTACAGGGAAATCCCGATCCCCGATTATGTCTTTGAAGCGATCTTAAAAGAACAGCGAATATATGAAAACAGAAATCGCAGAAAAGAAGAGTTTCAGGATTTGGATTATACTTGTTGTTCCATACTTGGCAGGGCAAGGAGCAAAGGGTTTCACTGCAAATATTATAAGCAGCTTCTTGCCGAAAACGGTTTACCGGACATCCGTTGGCATGAACCTGCGCAGCACCTACTGTACGCTTTTGCTGAAAGAATCATTTAATCCAAAGGCGGTAAAAAGCTCATGGGACATGCGAAAGAACTCATAACAATGGATGTTTATGCCGATAATAGAGGTATTATAGCAGATGGGGTGCCAAAAATTGAGGCATATATGAAAGAAGTATTGCCGAATCTGGAAGAAATAGAACGCTTTAAAATGGAGTTGTTGGAGATTGTAGTGGATGTAACAGAATATCTCCCGACTGCAGGGTAAAAAGGCAAAAGAACAAACGTTTGTTTTATTCTGTACTTTTGAAACTGTTTATGGTATACTGTAAGGCAGTGTCCGAATTGCTTTTCATGCGTTTTATTCCTGTTTTGTCCATATGGAATTACAGAGGTACGCTGAGTTGAAAAAAAGCAAATTGTGAACGGAATTCGTCGTGGGCCTGTAGACAGAATTCTTTCACAGTGATTTTGATAATTTGAAAAAGGTTCGGGGTATTTGGATTTGTATGGATAATGATGAAACAGAAGATTCCATTGAGAAAATTGGATTAGATAGAAAAACGGTTTTCGGGAATAAGAAGAACTCATATCATACGGATTTGATGAAAGGTATTATTGTCAATATAAGGAATGGGGAGAATTATAATTTCGGTGAGGGCATAAAGAAATCTCAAAACGTATTGATATCTATGCTGGAGGATTTGCTTTCCGAAAAAAATGCTGTAGAAAAGAAACGCATATTGGCAGACGAGTATGGAATGAAAATGGCCGCAGAATTAGAAGGGAGAATCCAGATTATGTGTAATTTGTCAGAGAATATTGTAGAACGCGAAAGAATTGATGCCATCAAGAGAATGATTAAAGCAAATGCAACCAAAGAGCAGATAATTTCTTTTGGATATACGGAAGCGGAATATGAAAAAGCAGAGAGTGCATTATATGCAAATGCTTAGAATCAGGATAAAATCAAAGTATCATGTATAAGTTGTCAGAAAGTAAGGGGAGGATTCTGTACCAAGCGGGAATCCTCCCTTTTCTTATGCCATTTTGAGGAAGGATTGATTATGAGTAATTTAAGGAGGGCGGATGAGAAAGGATACATAAGTCTTTAAAATGTATTCATCATTAAACAAAGTCATCATAATATCCACAACCTCCTTTTCACGCCCTGACAGATACTCGCCCAGCACATTCTGATCCTTGCAGATACGGATTGTTTCCAGAACAGCTTCCCTGGTTCTTCCATGCAGTTTCACCGGTTCATTATATATCTTTGTAAAGGCTACATACTGATTGATGATATCGCCCTCTTTCCCATCATAGATCTTTTTGACCTTTACATTTAAGAACACTATCAAGGCGCGAAAACCCTTGATTTTACGTCATTTCGATATATGATGCTCTGTGGGAATCCGTAGGATTTTAGGGGTATCTGTAACAAATTCGCAACACAAAAAAGGGCCTATTTTGTCAATTCACTTAGCCGGGAAAGGGCAATAATGAACCATTTCCGATCCGGGGCAGAACAAGCCCAGTGTGTAAAATACCGCCATTTTGAAAAGACACCATTTCCCAATATCTGAACATCCTGTATCTGGTTAATTTTTCTTTCCAGTGCGGCGGCATATGAAAACGCATCCGAACCATAAGCAGCTTTGAAGGATTTCTCGCAGTCCATTTCAAACCCCAGTTAAATACAATCGCTGGCAAACCTTTCTTCCAGTTCACTATCTGGCGATTCTCTGTCTTGGTATTTTTCCAGCCAGTGGATTGCAAAATCATGTATTTTTCCCTTATCCACTCCCACGCAATTCTCCCCTTTCTCTTACTCTCATTCTATCATATTTCTTTGTGCGCCATAACTCATATAAGCCCCATATAGCCATTAAAACATATTCCTTGATATGTAAATGGCAAAGAGAAAAGCCACTAAAAACGGCGGTATATTCAAGCCCAACTTTCAAACAATCTCAACATGATTTCCTGATATGTCGCATATACAGCCGGAACGCCACTTGAAGCATATTCCGTTGTTATCCCGTTTTGGGTTACTGTAATCTTGCTTCCCGGATTAATTGTTACATATACAAAGTCGCATTCTTCTTAAAACAATCAAAACAATTATCCGGAAAATAAAAATCAAGAAATGGTCTTAGTATATTTTTCCATTAAGATTTTTTGTATAATTATGTACCCCATTATTTTAGTTAAATTTCTAATCAATTTCGTGACGAAGGGTAGGATTGGAAAAAACTGGGTTATAAACATTTTAAATTAGATGTTATGGAGTTAAGTCGGTTTTGTAAAAACCTATACCTATCCAGGCACTCGTGAAATCAAATTCCTTCAGAATGGGAATTGATTGTCCGATAAGGATTGACTTCGTACAGGCTGGATATAAAGCCGTTCTTCTTATTGTATACAAAAGTAGATTAACGAAATAATTTTAAAAACCTGCAGAAAAACTAATGACGCTTGTTAGCAGTTTTTTTGTGAAAAAATGCACTTGTTTTTCGA
>CAOXUF010000291.1 GCA_948560485.1 uncultured Eubacterium sp. | reverse complement strand
TCTCCATACCTGACAAATGTTTCGGATACCCGTCACCGCTTAAATATTCATGGTGAGCAGAAGCCCATTCCCTGACATGGGATAATTCTTTACTAAACTGAATCTGTGAAAGGAGCTTCTCAGTCAGCACAGCATGGGACTGCATCGTTTTACGTTCTTTGTCCGACAACGTACCTTTGCGGATAGAAAGCATGTTATATTCATCTTCTGTCAGCCAATGCAATACCACCCCATTTTTATCTGTATATGTTCGTTTGGTAAGCTGTTTAAGAGCCTCTATTTTTTCATCAGTAACATATGCGGCGGTATTTACTGATTCTATAAGTTCCTCTGCTTTTCTTATATCATTTATTAAAACGTCCAAATTCTCACATTTCCCAGACAACGAATCAATCTCACCAAGCAGCCGCAAGACTTCCATTCTGTGTAAAAATCCGCTGTGCTGTTCTGGCAAAAGCCTTGCTGGTTTATCCATGATTTCAAGAGGAATCACGAGCTTCCCGACATCATGAAGCCAAATGCTCATGATAAGTTCTTCCCGATGGATGGAATCAAAAGGTATTTCCCTTCCTTCTTCCTGTGCCTTAGCATTTAGATAATCTATAAACTTCTCCCCATAGACTGCCATATGCTTTGTATGGTTGCCATTATAAGGACTGCGCTCATCAATAGCTGAGGCAAACACACGCACAAAAGAATGAAATAATTCTTTGATTTCATCAATATATCTGACATTCTGAATTGTAATTGCTGCCTGTGAAGCGACTGACTGCAATACAAGAGCCATTTCATCAGGGAACGGACAAATGTTTCCATCCGCATCCATAGCATTTAGAAGCTGTAAAACACCTAATTTTTCGCCTTTGCGATTTTGCATAGGTACTGTAAGCATTGATTTTGTGTAATAGCCTGTCATAGAATCATATTTAACTGAACCTGACAGATTATATTCACTGCAATTTCTTACATCAGCTATATTTATTGTCCTTCCATCCATTAGTGCCAGAGCGCATACGTTCTCCCTTGATACCCCGACTGGCGGAATGTCCGGACGTTTGCCGTCACCACCTGCATATGTTTTCATTGTGTTGTTACGCATAATAACAAAATGTAGTTTTTCCTCTTCTAAGAGATATAGCGTTCCTGCATCACAATGAGAAATCTCCATTACAGAAATTAGGATTTTTTCGAGAAGTTTATTTAGGCTTCTTTCAGATGAAAGCAATACTCCTACATTCAATATTTTTTTTACTTCATTTTCTGTCATATCTTTAGTTCCATCCCTTCCTTTGAAAAAATACAGCTTTTATCTTCACAGGCAATTTCTTCTTGTTCATACAAAAAAGTATCAGTATATTGGATATTATAATGTGCCATCAATATATGCCTTATATGTGCTTCATGACCAATTTCAATTCCCTGTTTCCAAGTAGAATGTCCCCATCCTTTTTTGAAATCTTTTTCTATAAAATAGGAATCCCAAACCATCAGATCGCTCCTATAAGCAAATTTTGAAAGTCGAATAAAAGTTTCTTTGTCACATTCGCAGTCTAAGGCATAGACAAAACTCTTTCCGTCACCATCCAATCGGTATAAAATGCTTCCATTCGGATGATTGCCTTTTATTGTAGACACCATAAACTTGCCAAGAGGGAAACTGTTTCCTATTTCTATTTCATGGAAATAAATTTTTGCAGAAAAATCCTCTACCCCTAAAGGATACCAAGGTGGAGACAACAACTTTCTTATATCTTCTTCCAATCCAATTTTTCCATATAAATGTATTTCTGTTTCAGGACAAAAAAGTGGCTGAAATGAAAATAATCCTAATAAATGATCTATATGTAAATGGCTGAGAAGAATATCAAAGCGCATAATTTTTTGCTTTATAAGCTCCTTGCCAAGTACAGTAAGCCCTGTTCCCATATCAAATATAATTATATGGTTTTCTTTTTTTACTGAAAAACAAGAAGTATTCCCACCATATTCCATAAATTCTTTTGACGGAACAGGAGCAGAACCACGCACACCCCATACTGAAATCTCCCAATCCTGCACGATGCATTCACCTCACAAAATCTTATCCAATGTCAATATCTCAAAGCCATCCTTTTTCCCTTTTAGCTTAGGTGGGTTAGCAAGCGGTGTTGCTATGATCCGTTCATTTAAGGAATCCGCTACAGCTTTTGAAATATAAATTGTTTCCCCAGGCGCATTGGCTTCAAGCCTAGCTGCTGTATTTACTGTATCTCCAATCGCTGTATAATCCATTCTTCTGGAAGAGCCAATATTGCCGACAACAGCTTTTCCAAGATTTATCCCTATGCCAAATGCTAATTTTTGTCCATATTGCTTTTCTAGTTTTAGAGATAATTCTTTTGCCCCCAACGCCATATCCATTGCCGCTTTCGCTGAGTTCATAACATAATCATCTTGTGGCAATGGCGCACCCCAAAATGCCATAACAGCGTCTCCGACATACTTATCCAGTGTCCCATTGTATTTTAAAATACATTCTGATATAAGCGTTAGATACTGGTTTAATATTTCCACAACTGTTTCTGGCGGGAGTTTTTCACTCATAGTAGTAAATCCTCTGATATCTACAAACAAAACAGCTATATCACATGATTTCCCACCTAATTTTAGAGCATCATCTTCTTTGTCTATTAACTCTTTTACGATTTCTGGCGCAACATACCTCTTAAATGTATTTGTAATTTGCCTGCGCTTTATGCTCTCTCTAATAGCATGGACGGCTACGCTTGCTATATAAAGAATTGTTACGCCTAATGGAACATATATAACATGTAAAATAAACCCTCGCTCATACGACAATTTACACGTTTCCACCCATCCAAAAGCAAGAAAAAGCCAGGGTATAAAGGAAAACTTTGTTTTTACTCTATAAAATACAATACTGGCAAGTAAAAGCAGGATAAACAATACACTACGCTGCATCGGCTCACTGACCTTCTTTTTGAAATTGCCCTCCAGTAATGCCGAAATAGCATTCGCCTGATATTCTACTCCATACATTTCTTTTGTATGGTCGATTGCTGTTATGTAACTGTCCTGTAATCCAGCAGCCATCGGGCCGATCAAAACGATTTTCCCTTCAAAATAATCTGCTGACACTCTCCCATCCAATACATCCAAAATAGAAATTGTTTCAAAATCACTAGGCTTTTTGCTATATGGGAGATACCAAAAACCCTCACTACTTACCTCTGGCAACTCCAGATTTTCATTATATTTAAGAGCCACCTTTAATGC
>CAOXUF010000290.1 GCA_948560485.1 uncultured Eubacterium sp. | reverse complement strand
CGCTTTCAAATTGAAATGGACTGTTAAAAATTTTCGAGACAAACATTCCGATTTTTAAGCGGTCAGATAACGAATCCATGTTCCCGGAAAATCCCATATTCCCTGTCATTTCCAATAAATCCTGCCCGCTGTAAAGTCTGTACGTTTCCAATCCATATTTTTGTGCACTCTCTATATCCGCCACAATGTCATCACCGATATGCAGAAATCTCGCATCACCTGTCAGGTTTTTTAGCACTTCATATAATCCCTGCACTTTACTGATCCCATAATCACTGGAGGATAAAATATCCGTATACTCTATAATGCCACATTTTCTCAGAATATGATGCAACTGTTCCTTCCTATAATACGTGTCTGAAACAAGGTATACCTTCTTGCCGCTGGCAACAGCTTGCTTAAAAATCTCGCATACATCTTTTCTTGGAATAATCAAGGCATAATCAATCTCCCACTCTATATCCGCCAGTAGGTTCGCTGTAACACCTTTTTTATCATTCTCATTTATTTTTGCAAGCATATTCTCATAAATTTCTGTCAATGCAGGCGCTGCATCCTTTGATAGCTCCTTTTCACTCTCTATTCTCTTTTTTTCAAAATCCGGTATTAAAATCCCATCTTCCCGAAGCCTGTTGTCCACGTATTCTGCTATATCCTCCGGAAACAACGTCTGACGTGTAACAAGCGTATCAAACAAATCAAAACTCACGACATCTGCAGCGTCTATTTTTTCTCTAAGTTCTGCTTTTGTATTACCTGATATACCGGAAAAGCCATAAGTTACTTTCGTATCTTCCAGTAAGTTCTTCCCACGAATATCAATTAAGGCGATATTATTTTCTCTGCATATTGCTCCAATTCGCCTCGCTATCGTCCTGCACGATCCCGGACGGGCAACAACCAAAATCAGTTCCACCCTGCTCTTAACTGCATAATCTAAAGAAATAATCGGATATCCATACAGGCTGCCACTCTCTCGAAATCCGTCAAGAAGACCTACAACATCAAAATCAGACGCCAAATCCCTTAAAGCCTTTTCCGTTTCCGTACTTAATCCATATACCGCTATTTTCTTCCCATTGTAATCCGCAAAGCACTTTGCTATGTCCACTTATCCCAACCCCGTTATCACTGATTCCCCAATGCATCCTTAACTATTTTCATAAATTTTGTCTCAAAAGCTGTTATGGAAAAATATTTGTCATATATACTTCTTGCTTTTCTGCCTGTTTCCCCTAGCTTTTCTCTGTTTGTCACACACCATTCAATTTTCTCTGCTAACGCTGTCACATCTTCGCTTTTAAATATAAATCCGTTTACACCATCACAAATATAAGCTGTTGTCCCTATAGCATCTGACACAATGCATGGAACAGCGTGCATCATTGCCTCAGCAACTACTGTCGGCATTGTATCCTGTCTCGACGGGCAGATTAGTACATTAGATGCTGCCAGTAATTCATGGATTTTTTCATGGCTGACACTACCCGTAAACACAATTTCGCATATATTTGTGCTCTCATTTTGAATTTTTTCCCCAAACAAAGTTTTGTTATGTCCGACTATATAGAATTCACACTTGTGTCTGATATGATCTGGCAGCTTTTTAACTGCCTGAAGCAGTATATCCTGCCCTTTAATGTCTTCCAAAAAACCAATCGTGATAAAACGTATTACATTACTGTCGTTTTTTCTTACGCTGCAGGATTCTACCTCTCTGACACCATATAACAATTCCTCACATTTTAAATCCGGCAAAAATTCTTTGACTGCCATTTCAGGAACAGGACCAACTGTTACTACTTTCAGATTTTCAAGACATATCCTCTCAAATACTTTTCTATTAACACCATCATAAAAAAATCCCGCATCATGAAGCCACCACACAACAGGAATTGCAGTATCTCTTTCTGAAAGAAACACATGAAAATTCAGCGTATTACATATTATCAGTGAAAAAGTGCTTACCCACGCGGTCTGTTTCATTGTCAGCATCGGCAGATTTTCATCTACAACAACCGGAATATCGTGTTTGATAAGCTTTTCTTTCAACGCACCATCCCACATAGCTGCGAAAACTACTACATATCCCTGTTTTTTCAAAGTCATTGCCGCATGAAAAAGCGCGATAGACGGTCCCCCCGATGTTAAATCAGTTGATAAAAGCAATACTTTAAAACTCGTTTGTTCCTGCGATTGAATGATTTCTTCTGCATTCAAATAATATTGTACTTGTATATATGATTTGTTGGGAGGAAACAATTGATGCAAATCATAAAAATGATAAATCTTATTCTCACACACTCCCAAAGAAATAAGCTGCTGTTTCATCTGTTTAACATAAAAACTTAATATAATAATAAAGTCGTATTGCAGCTTAACGCCTTCTTCCGGCGGCAAAACTTTTATTCCATCGATCATGGTATACTGTTTTTGTTTCGAATTATCCAATAACGCCACAATCTCCTGATGCTCAAACCACTTCTTATATCTGTTGTAATAATCTCCCGTTCCAAAAATTAAATAGTTCATTTTATAATCACCAAAGTCCCTGCTCTGTCCGCAAAAGGAACCTTTTTCAATTTCTGTCCCAACAATTCTTCATATCGCCTTACGGCCGCTTTTACCCCGCCCAAAAAAGCAGAGTTATAGTCATGAAGGAAAATAACACCGCCTTCACTCAGCCTTGGGTAGAAAAATTTCAGACCTTCCAATATAGAATTTTCAAAATCGACATCTATCGAGACAAATGCATAAGCTTCCTTTTCCGCAGCTTCTGTAACCGATTCGGGAAACAAGCCTTTGCATACAATACTCTGATTGGGAAACGGTAAATTATCAAGCATACGCTCTACTGATGTATTTGTATGATATTGGGCAAACTTATCATCACATCTTCCCAGCTTTGATTCTTTATTAATCTCTTCCTGATCAAATCCTTCAAATGTATCAAATAAGTAAAGTTTTCTATCGTAAAAAAACTGGTTAATGTAAGCGGAAAAATCGCCTCTGTATACGCCTGCTTCTGCCACTGCGCCCGCAATTTTTTTATGATAGATTTCCCGTGATGCTATTTCCAGAGAAGCTATCCTTGGCTCATGGTATGTAAGCGGTTTACAGGAAAATAAATCAAGGATATTTTCTTCTGCTACATATTTTCTGAGATTATCCCGTATTTCATCCCAGTAGCCCAAATGATCACTGGTAATTAGAAAACAATACTTTGAAGTATTAATCTGGGCAAGATAATCTAAAGATTTAATTTGAGGATTTATTTTGCTAAATCCATTATCACAAATAAAT
>CAOXUF010000289.1 GCA_948560485.1 uncultured Eubacterium sp. | reverse complement strand
GACGTGTGCTCTTCCGATCTTCCCCCGGCCCTGTTTGACTTGCAATGAAAAGACCACTTGTCCGATGTACCGTTTCCTCTTAATTATAAAGATAAATTACGCTTTGAGGATGTAACTTCGTGGAATTTCCATAGCCACCTGCAACATTGCAGACTTTCTTTATCTCCAAATATAAACCGATTCGCATAGCTACTTTGTATTATATTATACTTGAGAACACTACGATCAGAAAGAGTAATTTCATTTTGAACCGGCATATCAGATGAGATAATAGGTGCGTTTTGATTCTTCACTCTAAAAATAATAGCTTGTTCACCTGAAATTGGAAAGCAGATGTCATTAAACCCAAGCCAAATGCCTTGAGCTGGATTATCCGAAATGATAAGTTTCTGTGTTCCCCCAACAGTACCAAAGTACCATAAGTACCTGGTTTCTAATTTTTCAGCCGTTTTAAGAAGTGGGGAAATGCCAAGAAGTTGATATAACTGAGTTTCTTGACCAGTATGCAGTTCTTTAGCCTGAGCAGAATCAATACCTAATCGCAACAAATGACTTCGAAGCTGATTGCTGATATTATCAATTTGGTTTCTATATGCTTCCGTTCTAAATGCCAAATCATGCAAAAAAATAATGAGTTTAATCCGAACATCATCTTCATACAAACGATTATGGTCTTTATCTATTTGCTTCAAAGTGTTTGCGATATCAGCTTCGGCTCGTGATAATCCCTTTTCAACAAATTGGTCATTTTCTTCTAAAAAGGGGGAAAAACTTGTCCCGTAGTAAACTTCCATTTCAGATAAAGCCGATTTTAGAACCGTATTATCAGCATCATAGAAATACCGCTTTGCGGCAAAATTTCGTACTTGTTGGTGAGGTATAACGGCATCGTTTCTGATATTCCAAACATCAAAATGCTTTCCATCTGAACAAAATCTGCTCAGATACATTTGAGGAACATAATGCTGATTTATAACCTTTTTCCCCACAGATTTACCTCTTTTGTTGAGCACTCCAGTTTATTGCGTGATGCTATTAACGCCAATTTAAAACGGGTTAATGTTGCTCCCGAAGTTAAAAAAGATAAGATATTAAGTCAGTTCGCTTTTATCAAAGATACCGTAAAGCTGAATGAAATTGAACCAAAGCTAAACAAAACCCCGCTCAAGCATTTTTCAGAATATCTGAATGAAAAAATTTATAAATCCATTCGATACAATAGCAGCGCCGAGGATTACATAGGGAGATTCTATGGGGAGTTTATGAGTTACTCCGGCGGCGATGGGCAGACGCTGGGAATTATCCTCACGCCAAAACACATTACCCAGCTTTTTTGTGATTTGGCCGATTTGCAACCCACAGATATTGTTTTTGATCCCTGTTGCGGCACCGCGGGCTTTTTGATTGCCGCTATGCACAATATGCTTTCAAAAACGGATAATGCTGCGCAGAAAAAGAATATCCGGCAAAAGCAGTTACATGGTATTGAGTTGCGTCCTAATATGTTTACGATTGCAACCACGAATATGATTTTACGCGGCGATGGGAAAAGCAATCTGCTCAATGATGATTTCTTTAAACTGGATGCGGGCAAGCTGCAATTAAAGCAGGCCACCGTCGGCATGATGAACCCACCCTATTCACAAGGCTCCAAGCAAAATCCTGATTTATATGAGATGTCCTTTGTGGAGCACCTTCTGGATTCTCTTGTAGCCGGTGCGCGGTGCGTGGTCATAGTACCTCAATCCTCTATGACGGGGAAAACTAAAGAAGAACAGGCACTGAAAGAAAATATTTTGAAGCACCATACCCTTGAAGGCGTTATTTCTTTGAGCAAGGATACTTTCTATGGGGTAGGCACAATTCCCTGCATCGCTGTGTTTACAGCGGGGGAACCACATCCCGCAGAAAAGGTATGCAAGTTCATCAACTTTGAAAACGATGGCTATAAAGTGGCGGCCCATGTTGGCCTTGTAGAAACAGAATCCGCAAAAGATAAGAAACAGCATTTGCTGGATGTGTGGTTTGACAGAATTGATACAGAAACAAAATTCTGCGTGATGTCAACCACCATTGAAGCAACAGACGAATGGCTCCACAGCTTTTACTATTTCAACGACGAAATCCCCACAGAAGAAGATTTTATCAAGACCATAGGGGATTATCTTACCTTTGAATTCTCCATGGTGATGCAGGGGCGGGAATATCTGTTCAAGGAGGACGGCCATGCTTAATTTGAATGACAGAGAATGGAAACCGTTTTTCTTAACGGAAATATTTCCTACTATTCAAAGAGGGAAACGTCTAAAATCAGAAAATCATGTGCCAGGTCAAATGCCCTATGTATCATCTTCTGCTATGAACAATGGCGTTGATAATTTTGTCTCCAATACACAAAGAGTTCGTATTTTTGCTGATTGTTTAAGCCTTGCAAATAGTGGAAGTGTTGGTTCAAGTTTTTATGAACCCTTTGCTTTTGTTGCAAGCGACCATATTACGCACCTGAAAAATGAACGATATAACAAATATCATTATTTGTTTATTGCCGCTCTTACGAACAGGCTGTCGAAAAAGTATAACTTCAATCGAGAAATCAATGATGCTCGAATATCCAGAGAAAAAATCATGCTCCCTGTTGACGAAACTGGCAAACCTGATCTTGATTTTATGGAAGCATATTGTAAAGAACGAGAGCAGCAACTCATCGAAAAATATAAGGCATTTATTGGTCGAATTGTACAAACGGGGGGGGGTAATACAACCCCTTAATGAAGCAAAATGGAAAGAATACTATATTGATGACATCTTCACCATTAGTGCAGGAAAGCGGCTAACGAAAGCTGATATGGATGTTGGCAATATACCCTTTATCGGCGCAACTGATTCAAATAACGGGATTACAGGCTGGATAGCTACTCCAAATTCATCATTTGACCAAAATGTTTTGGGTGTCAATTACAATGGAAGTGTTGTTGAGAATTTCTATCATGTTTATGGCTGCGTATTTTCGGATGATGTGAAGAGGTTACATCTGAGGAACCATTCAGATAACAAATTTATCCTTTTATTTTGCAAGGTAGCAATATTGCAGCAAAAGGGAAAATATACTTATGGCTATAAATTTAACGGGCATCGAATGGAAAGACAAAAAATTTTGCTTCCTGTCAATGAACACGGCCATCCCGATTATGACTATATGGAACGGTATGGCAGAAAAATAATGGTGCAGATGTATCAGCGATATACGGACTACATCACCATCCGATAAAGGTATCTTTCCTTAACAAGAGCATACAAAAACACAACAATTTAATGGACTGTCAACCTTACGCAAAACACCGCTTCCGCCAAAACGGAGCGGTGTTTTTGTATATCTTCTGGACACCGTGAC
>CAOXUF010000288.1 GCA_948560485.1 uncultured Eubacterium sp. | reverse complement strand
CGCCATCAGATATCAATATAGTAATGGGCCTACAGAGGGCTGTAACAATAAGATAAAAGTAATAAAGAGATAAATGTATGGTAAGTGTAAATTTGATTTACTTCGGTTAAAAATATTATGTTGATTCAACTAACTTGACAAAGAGCCAAACTATTTTACACTACCACATATTCCTGTTGGGTGAGTTTTCAGACAGTGAGAGAGGCTTCTGTTCCCTTTCTCTTATCCCGTAAATTGAGCAGGAAGCTGCAAAACATTTCAACAAATAGAAGAATCATATTTTTTGGTCAAATTACCGATCTCTATTTGAACCCTACTAAAAACATTGCTATTTTTAGTAAGCAATGAGGTGTTATTTTCGGATTCTGACAAAATAACTTTACTAACAACAAAAATTGCGTCTTTAATCATTTCTTTTTCGCCTATATCAGGTATGCCAAGCTCTTTGTACTTCTTTTTTAAGTTTGCATATGCATTCAGTAAGATAATATCCCCAGTGTTCATAAAACGAAAATCTTCAATATGTTCAAGTACCCAGGATTGAGGGATACCAATATACTTGGAAAAATCATTTTTCTGATTGTTTCGTCTTGTTTTCCTGTACAGTGTTAGTACCTGAGAGATAGATTGATATGTAGCATAGGCTTCAACAGCCTTTTCTGCTGTAATCCCGGATAACAATTCTTCAATCATCTTTTTATCAAACAATGCATTTTTACCACGTTTAGCAAGACTTGCACTTTTATTTACCCAATATCCGACATAATATTGAATAGCTTTTTCTAACTGTATTATTACTTTATCCTTGATTTCGCTCCCTCGCTCTGTCATATAATTAGCCTCATTACTTTGCCTCTCAAGAAAATATCCAAATTTTAACAATTGTTGTTGTAAGTCTCGAACTATCGGATGATTGGCAATAAAATAGCTATCACGAATAGGGGTTTGAGAATTTAAATATTCTGTTATTCTCATTCTTTCGCTATAATCTGCAATGGATATTATCCTAACAAGCACATACACAGAATCATTTAGTTTCCCTTTTTGCATTGCATTATAGAGAACATTTACCGACTGACATCCATTGACAACAGAAGCTCCATCTAAGATGATCTCACTTGAAGCAGGACTATTTTTTGCTTTATCGCAAATGAAGACTACTCCGTTATTGTAAAAATAGAACATGTCTGCTTGATCAGTTGATGTAGCTGTTCTATTAATGCCTATATTAACGTTTGAACCATATTCATAAAGACGAATATTTTCATCAAAAATCGTTGCAATATTACTGGCAATTGACTCTACAAGTTCCTTTCCATTGACAAAACCAACTAATGAATCAATTTTTCTCTCTTGTACATTATAAGCAGACTGCATTTGTTTATATTTTAGAGTAATTGAAATATTGTTTTTGCGATTCAGCTTTTCATAAATGTTAGAGATCGCATCTCTGTCATGATAAATAATCTCCAAATTGCTACCGGTGTCTCGTTTAAAAACTTCAGCATTATTTTCTACAATAGACCTATTGGCAATGACCCCTTTGTTATAACTTACAAAACATATCCTAAAATTCGTTATTACCATGTTTTCGAGTTGCCTCTTAAATTCTTCAAACTTTTGGTTTTTTCCAGTATACTGTTTGTTGTTTGATATTAAAGTTAAGAAACCATTCCATGTTTTCAGTATATCGCCTTGATCAATCTCACAATTAATATTTTCTTTTTTGGACGGAAGTTTATATTGCATAATTGTTAAAGCACTGTTGTCTTCATCTATTAATATAGAATCAATTCCCAGATCTCCATTTCCATCAATAATAGCCTCGGCAATATCTTGGATATTCAATTTATAATAATTTTCCAAATACCAATGAGCAAATGCGATAGAATCTGTTTTATATTCATTGTCTTCTTTTATTAATTTCAACTTTTCAAGTATTTTTAAGTAATAAGATTCGTATTTTGTGATTGCCATTTTTCTCTCCTTTTGTACAAATTTTATTTTCCAAATAAACCTTATTAGATTTCCTCCCAAACAACCTTTAATATTCGAAATTTTTATCAACCTTCCTAATTCACATATATGTACCTGTTTCTAGATTTTCCTTTTTATACACTATACCACATTCGACAAAAAATATCAAATATCATTTACAACTTGATAGTGTAACTTTACTTGGGGAATTGGATTGGCAGACTCGTTATGGCTACTGACTCAGCAGATATCAGCAGCCTATACATGGAAACTCGTTTTTATAGATGGATGGCGACTTTCAGCCTCAGCACTTCTATCTAATAGTATATAACAGGAATACTCATTCTGCACTATTGTTTTTTAAAAATCCACCAGACAAAGTTACACTATCTATAACTTATCAGGTGAATATGCAAATTGGTTAAAAATACAGTAACTATGTGACTTTTAACTGTATTAAAACAGTTGACATGGGAATAATTCAGGTTAAATTAGTTTTCTCCCAATAATAATTACTTTCCCTTGATTTGAGTCCCTTTTCTCTTTTGTGTTGATAGCTCCAATTGACCAGCAGTTTTACCAATAGCTTTTTAAATTGAGAAATTGGTCGTGATATAGTCAATTCGAAAAATTTGGAATATATCAGGCAGTGATGCAGAATAACGCACTGCCCGTTTTGCCATTGTAACGAGAATGAAATTAAGTAAACTATTTAAAATAAATTTACAGATATCCGTCGCATCTGACCTGGTGCGGCGGATATTTATGTTATGAAGCATTTATTTCACGCGTAGCTTAGTAATGAGTCCCTGTAGGCATATAGAAAGGCTGTAAATCCGCAGTATAAACATCACCAAGGTTATGCACACCATTTTCGTTCGTTGCCTTGTCTGGTTTAGAGGTACCCTGGCAGGAAACCGTATGGGTGTTTTTTGCCCTCAGGTAAGACTAAAGCAAAAATAATCACACGCATAGTCTGTCCCATCCCCATACTTTAAACGAACAAATATAAGGCAAAGCTGGCGTGCCAGCCATGAGAAAGGAGAAAAATGGAGAAAAAGAACTATGAACTCCGCACACTTGCCTATACTGCCGGGACGGGGAGTATCCCATTCCTTGGCGTATATGGGGATGAGTCAAAGATTGCACATACTTCGCGTAAATTTCAGATGGGAAACAGCCATTTATCTGCTGTTACATCACAAGGCGCACCAAAAACAACCCGCCTTGAACTGACGGCATTCATGCTGCAGTGTGTGCATGATAAGACGCTGAAAGCCGTCAAGGCGATAAATGATGTGTTTGTGACTTTTAAAGACCCGCGGGGGAAGGCGGTTGCATGCAGGGCTTACCTGCGCGGCAGGACGATCTGTCTGTCCTACCAGAAGATTCCCAGCGATGCGGTATCTATGCTTATTCCTGCAGCAGTGCTGGCGACAGCCGTAAATG
>CAOXUF010000287.1 GCA_948560485.1 uncultured Eubacterium sp. | reverse complement strand
AAGCCTTGAAGTCATATTTCGGTACTGGTCTTTTTGCCATAGTTATTCACCCTGTTACATTTTACAGTTCACCTTTCTTTTTGGATATGTCTACACAGTTCTATCAATTAGCCAAAATAGAATACATCTACCGATATATCATTATTCGGAAAGATGATAAGTTAGGGAATTTTTTTGAAAGATCATTGACTTTACGCAATAGGTTGCATATAATAAAAGAGCAACTTATTGCATAAATTGGAGGTGCTTTTATGAACAGAACAGAAAATGAGGAATATATAATAGGGTGTGTGTCGCTGCTATCGAATAAGATAACACAGTTTGGAGATTCCATATTGCCCGACATCACTTTTAAGCAATGGTTTTTGCTGATAATGATTTCTAAAATGGAGCTTCGGGAAAAAAGTATCAATAGCATTGCCGAAGTTGTAGGAACAACACGACAAAATGTTAAAAAGATGTTAGTGCCATTAGAAAACAAAGGTTATGTGCGTATTGAAAAATCCGACAGAGATGCAAGGGCGTTAAAAGTTGAATTAACAGAAAAAACATTTCAATATTTTACAGAGAATGATGCTTCCGCAGCTCGTGAAACAAACAGATTATTTTCGACATTATCTACTCAAGAAATTGATGGTTTAGCTTGTACTCTGAAAAAACTGCTATGCTCTTTTGAAATATATGAAAAGGAATGGAAAAACAATGAATAATGTAAAACTGATATATAAATCTTTGAATATACTGCTTTTGCTGTTGACACTATTTGTTACAATTTGCGGGATATGCTCATTCGATACGGCACACACCTACAATGCTATAAATCAATACGGGGAAACTATAAAAATGTGGGGTGCAGGAATATATGCCCATGATTCATACTTCAAGGCTCCGATTTTTATTGGCTCTGATTTTACAATGTTGATTTTTGCTATCCCTATGGCAACTCTTACTTTTATCAAAGCAAGAAAGTCGCAAAGCATAGAACACTTTATCCGCAGTTTTGGAGTGATTTGTCTGTTGCTCTATTATTCCGCAAGTCTGGCTTTTGGAGTTACATATAATTATCTACATTTGGCATATATAACACTATTCAGCCTATGCTTCTTTGGCGTATGGTTAATGTTGGTAGAATTACATACATTAGAGATTCGGCAGGAAAAAATTTGCCTGTATCCTTTCACAAAAGGAATGAAAATATTTTTGGTAATAGCAGGAATATCGCTCTTTGTTGCATGGCTTCCCGATATAATTACTTCAATTTTTAACAAAACTTCACTGGATTTAATTGAGGTATATACTACGGAGATTACTTATGTGCTTGATATGGGCATTATTAGTCCGCTGATGTTTATTACTTATCATCAAATGAAACACGGAAAATTCATCGGTTATGTTTTAATAAGAATGATATTCAAAATATGTATGATTATTGGCATTATGCTTCCTATTCAATCGGTTTTTCAAACGTTGGCAGGTGTTTCAATACCCATACCCGCTTTAATAACAAAGGTTTTAATTTTCGTTTTGTTGGCGTTTTTTGCAGCCATTTTTGATTATCGTTTGAAGCGTGATACAAAATATGCGGAGGGTATCATATGAGCGCAGGATTTTCTATCAAAAAAATTGAATGGATACGCTGCCCTGTCTGCGGAAATAAGACAAGGTTACAGATACGGGCAGACACAGAACTTAAAAACTTTCCCCTCTACTGCCCGAAGTGTAAACAGGAAAGTTTGATTGACGTAAAGGATTTACAGGTGGCAGTGATTAAAGAAAATGCAGTGAAAACGCAGAACTGATTAACTCAGTGACAAATCGGTGTTTATCGGGAAATTGTAAAAAGTCAAAGTTTGGAAGTGAAATTACTATGAGCATATATAAATCACAAGCTGGAAAAGAAAAGTCAATTGCGTTATATGACAAACAACTCTTAAAATTAAATATGCCGTTTTTGGATATTTATGTAAAAACATCATTTGGCAAAACTCATTTAGTTGAGATTGGTAATAAAACAGGAAAACCATTGTTGGTATTTCATGGAGGAAATGCGACAACTGCCTATAATCTATTGATGTGTCAATTCTTGCTAAATGATTTTCATATATATGCGGTTGATACAATCGGACACCCCGGTAAAAGTGACGAAGTATGCCTGTCACATAAAGGATACGATTATGGAAAATGGGCAAGTGAAGTAATTGACAAAATTGGATATGACAGCATTGCCTGTTTAGGAGGTTCGTTTGGAGGTGGGATTTTAGCTAAACTGATGTGTGTTGCTCCCCAAAAAATTGATAAGGCTGTTTTAATCGTTCCTGCGGGAATAAGTAATGCTGTTCCTGTTTCCTCTATGGCAATGCTGATACCTCTTCTGCAATATAGAATTACAAAGCAGAAAAAGTATTTAGTGAAGACTGCTTTATATATGGCATTGCAGGAAGAAGTTCTTGATGAAGATACGATAGAAATTCTAAAAGACAGTTTTGACCATGTAAAAATTAAAGCCGCTATGCCGACAAATATTGAGAAGAAAAGACTAAGCAATTACTATTCGCCCACATTGATAATTGCGAGTGAAAAGGACTGTCTTTTTCCTGCAAGAAAAGTTTTATATCGAGCGAAGAAAATTATTTCAGATTGTCAGACAGTTGAATTAAACGCAAGCGGACATATGCACATTTTACCGCAAACGGAAAAAGAACGGATTGTTGAGTTCTTAAGAAAAGACTGATATAGAATTATTTAGGCTGTAAATTCTCGTTTGTCGGGCAAAGCGATTACCAGAAAGGATGCTTATATGAAAAAAGAAATTTACAGAATAAATAATGGGAAGATGGCAGAAGGTGTCTGCGGAGGTATTGCTAAATACATCAGCATAGATGTAAGCATCGTGCGGTTTATTTGGGTGCTTCTTTGCTTGGCAGGCGGCATCGGAATTTGGCTTTACCTTATCTGTACTATCGCAATGCCTAAAGAACGAGATTAAAAAAATCATCAAAGAGCCAAACGCGCAGACGCAGAGCCGACAGACTTGTGAGAAATTCCTATTTGTCTGCATGTAAAAGGTTTTGCTATTTATATCATTATGTCTGGAATTGATAGATTTGTTTATCGTATTCCAAATGCGGTTTATATTCCCGTAGCTATTCTTGGCATTGCTTTTATTTTGATTGGATTTTTTAAAAATAAGAATAAGCGATAATTTCCAGTTTGCCGATAAGTTGCAGAGAACGAAAAATCGGATTTTATGGAAAGGGAGTATAAATAACAGAACACCAATTCAAAATTGTAGAATCGGAGGAAGAAATGAGCTTATTGATTATCAACACTTTAGAGGAAGATGATCCGTTAGGAAAAGAGCAATCAGTATTCTATCAGCCCAAACGTCCTTACATACCATTTTTTATACTATGAAAATTAAAATAACT
>CAOXUF010000286.1 GCA_948560485.1 uncultured Eubacterium sp. | reverse complement strand
ACCATGCCTATAAATTAGTATTTGAATACATAGAGACATTTTATAATACGGTAAGAATCCATAGTCATTGTGGATATCTATCACCAAATGAATACGAGAATGAGTATGAGCAGAAATTGAATAAGATGGAAAAACTGGCTGGATAGAAAGAGAATGTTGTAAGAAAAGTTCACTTTTAACTTGTACTTTTTCTTGACATAGTACCAGTGTCCCGTAAGCGAAGTTCAATGACTTTTTTTCGTGGGTCGTGTGCTTGTCGCTGGCTCTGATACGGTGTCCTTTATTTCAAATCATACGCACAAATCAATTACTTCTTTTTTTTAACATGGAAAAAGCGGTCAATCTTAAAAAAGACTAACCGCTTAATTCTTTAATCATTTAGAAAAGCTAAAACAATATCTGAGAACTTTTCTGCATTTGTGACAATAGATGGGTGTCCGCCAGTATCAAAAGTATGTATGCTACCATACTTAACGAGTTTTTTCATTTCCGTGTATTCTTCTAATATGTCTTTACGACACATATCGTCTTGCAGACTTCCTATAAACAATATAGGAACAGTCAAACTTTCCAATGGTTTAGAAAACAACGGAAGTTTTTTCTTTGCACACTCAACAAGTGCTTGTGTATTCAGGTCTACAACCGTTTCCCAATCTTTGCCTTGACACCATTCGTAAAACTGTTTAGTGTATGTATCATGTTTTGCATATTTACGTTCTTTCAATAGATTTTCTGCAAAATTTTGATGTAGCGTTCTACCGTCAAAACTATCTGCAATTACCTTTTCTATAAGGTCTGGACGTTCTAACGCTGTATTGACAGCAACCCATGCTCCTCCACTTGTCCCTAATAGATTTACTTTATCTATCTGTAAATGTTCAATAAGAGCAATTACTTGTTGAGCTTGTGAACTCCATAAGTCTGCTGGAAATTTACTCACTCTGTCTGATTTTCCATTTCCTAAAAGGTCTATCAAAATCACTCGTAAATGTTCTTGATATAACGGCAACAGCATTTCAAACATGGTTGAAGAAGCTGTATCTCCATGCAACATAATAAGTGGTTTTCCACAACCTGCTTCTTTGTAAAATATTCTTTTTGACTGATACTTAAAATATGACATAATTTTGCCTCCTAATCAAATTTAATATTATTTATGATTAGCAAGGCGTAATAGCATTGATACACCTTGCTATTACAAAGTTACAAAAATACCCATATTCCAGTCCTCCTTTCGCTTTTTCTCTTAATTCAATTATACTATACTATTGTAAGAAATGACATACTAATTGTTATAGAGTACTTTCGCTCCCGGTTGACTGGACTTAGCAGATAAAAGTATTGTTTCCTTTGTCATTGGATATTCCAATAATAATGCCCTTGTTTTTGAAACCTCCTACATTGCCCATGAAAGGAACAGCCTCCGACAGATAGTACGCTATCTGATCCGGCAGAATGTTATCTGTGCGGAAACCATAACCGGAGCCTGATGAGCATGTTCCGGGAAAGGGATGATTTGGTCATGTGGCTTTCACGGGTGGAGGATATTGAAAAAGAACTGAAAAGCATGTATAATTGACCTATCTTAATTTAAGAAAAGGGTGTCTGTCATGAGAGATTGTATTGCTGTTGGGGCTGGCGGATTTATTGGGGCGGTCTGCAGATATTTAATAGGAATGATTCCTTTGAAGGAAAGATGTACATTTCCCATAAAGACATTCATGATAAATATAGCAGGTTCTTTTCTAATAGGGATTGTTGCTGCGTTGGCAATAAAAACAGATTCCCTGGATTCCAGAACTGTATTATTTCTGAAGGTTGGGATATGCGGGGGCTTCACTACCTTTTCTTCTTTTGCATTGGAGACGGCAGATCTGATAAAAGATGGAAAGCTATATCTGGCAGTCGTTTATACTGTACTCAGTGTTACGCTTGGGGTACTGGCTGTATTCGCAGGTCAGGGAATTGTCGGAAAGGGATAAGAGGACGATGAGCAGAAGGGGATATGATGTTAAACCGGTCACGACTTTTGTTGGAAACCATTACCTGTTTTCCGAGCGGCAGCGCCTGGCTCTGGCACGGTCTGTGTCTGCAAAGGAATATATTCGGAAACGGGTGAATAAGGAACTGCTGCAGACAGGAAATGAATATCTGCTAGAGACGGTGCATATAGACGGTTTTAATACGGTTATCACATTGGAAGTAGCGTTGTCGGGTTCTCCCGTTTTTTACTGCAGGGACGGGGCGCTGCGTGATCTGGCCGGATTACGGGGAACATATCGCGTCATTGACAAAACGCAGGAAGCGATTGAATTGCTATACATTTTTGTCATTCACGGAAAGCTGGATATGGTTTTGAATGGAAAGGAGATTACATTAGGAGAAAAACAGGCAGTCCGATTTGAAGCTAGAGCGTATTTGAACCCTTATAAAGATACCTGTAATATTTATAATTTTATATTTTATAAGAAATGAGAGAATTTGGAATGTTTGGATATCCATAGTGGGAAGTACCATGCGTTCTTATTTGTCATGGTTAAAAGATAACGAAAAATAAGAGGTGCTTTTACAGATAATCTGTTAATATGGAGCAGCTTATAATTTGGAGGAACTCATATGTCTATTGAAAAAGTAAGAGAATATTTCAAAACAGAGGGAATTGACGCAAGAATACAGGAATTTGAAATTTCAAGTGCAACTGTAACTCTTGCTGCCAGGGCTTTACATTGCGAGGAAAGCCGTATTGCAAAAACGCTGTCATTCCACATAGGGGAAAAGGTGATATTGATTGTCGCTGCAGGGGATACCAGGATTGATAATGCAAAATATAAAGCCCAGTTTGGAACAAAAGCAAAGATGTTGTCTTTTGATGAAGCCGAGCCTTTGGTCGGACACGCTGTTGGAGGTATCTGCCCCTTTGCGGTAAATGAAGGTGTGGAAGTTTATTTAGATATATCGCTGAAAAGATTCGCTACTGTATTCCCCGCGTGCGGCAGTTCTAATAGTGCGATTGAGCTTTCGCCCCAGGAATTAGAAAAATATTCTGGCTTCATAAAATGGATTGATGTCTGCAAAATATTGTGATGAAAAGAACAGGCAAAGGGGCGTATTCCTCTGCCTGTTTTTTTATGATATAGGAAACTTCGTCCTCTATATCATAAAAATCCTCCGGGGGATGCGCACTTGCGCGAAGAGGAATTATGTCGCAAGCGACCGCGCCTGGCGCGAGAATGTGCCAGGGCACATTCTTTATTTCTATAGATGTGTTTTTCAAAAATGAAGATATCTTACAAGAAATCAGCAAACATTCTGAGTATAATATAGAGTGCGAGGAGGTGTTATCAATGCAAAAAGAAAAACGGATAGTCTGTTATGATGAAGATTTACATCTTGAAGCATATCGTTTTGAGGGAATCGTCCAGCCGTTTCCGAATCATTTTC
>CAOXUF010000285.1 GCA_948560485.1 uncultured Eubacterium sp. | reverse complement strand
TTTGACGGAAAATGCTGTTGAAAAACGGGGGATATGATACAAACACGGAAACTGCCCGGAGTTTTCGTGTTTGTATATGAGAAAAACGGTAAAAGACGAGTGAATAAATGATAAACAAGGAAAAGGGCTGTTCAATGCCCTTTTTTTATTTTAGCGTCAAATAGCTAAAAAGGAGATTGCATCAAAATTTTTAATAAGGTAAAGTTTACAAAAGAGCGCATGAAAAGCGAGGAATATAATTGTTTTTTGATTTAGACTGATTTGCAGGAGGTAAAAAAATGGAATGGTTGAAAAATCTAAGCAACGCCATAGAGTACATAGAAGATAACCTTGACAAAGAAATATCTTATGAGGAAGCAGCCCGCATTGCGTGTTGTTCAACCTATTACTTTCAGCGTTTGTTTTCCTATGTGGCTGGTGTTTCTCTTTCAGAGTACATACGCAAACGCAGAATGTCACAGGCTGCTTTTGAATTACAGCGGACAGACAAAAAGGTGTTAGACGTTGCCCTCAAATATGGCTATACCTCTCCAACATCTTTTAACAGAGCATTTCAAAGTGTTCATGGGATAACGCCTGCTGCTGCAAAAAGCAAAGGAAGTACCTTAAATGCTTATCTACCAATTAAATTTTCCGTAAAAGTCACAGGAGGAAGTGCTATGCCCTATCGCATTGCAGAAACAGAAGCTATTAGAATTGTTGGTATTCGTACATCTCTGACCGAGGATATGGAAGAAAATCAGCGTATAGTCCCGGATTTTTGGGAAGACACTCTTGAAAAAGAGCAGTTTTCAGATATATGCCTGTTATCAAATGAAAATCCCAAAGGAATTTTAGGCATAAGTGTCTACCATGACCCGGATAACATTTTCTATTATATAGCCGCTGCCACAAGCAAAGCTGCTCCCGCAGGAATGTATCAGTATGAAATTCCAGCTTCAACATGGGTAGTCTTTGAAAATGACGGGCATTTCAAAGAAAATGTGCAGGATGTTTTCAAGCGGTTTTATACAGAATGGCTTCCATTTTCCGGCTATGAATATGCCGGACTGCCAGACATTGAAGTGTACCCTATTATCCATGAGAAACCGATTTACGGACATTCCGAAGTGTGGATAGCGATAAAAAAAGAAAAGGAGAAATAACTATGCAATATCAAATCGAGATACGAGAAATTGAGCCTGTCCGTGTTGCTTACATGAAGTATAAAGGCATTGCTACCGAAGCAAACAGGGTATTTCCCAATGTTTTTAAGTCAATTCGAGGGAAAGTGAATGGTGCGCCGTTTTTTAGCTACTTATCCATGAACCCGGAAACAAAACAGGGAGAAATGGAATTGTGCGTACCCACTGCAGA
This sequence comes from uncultured Eubacterium sp., assembly GCA_948560485.1. The sequence goes on along the minus strand of CAOXUF010000285.1, from coordinate 2,090 downwards.
AAACCCTGTTGGAAACGGTATTGAAGTAAAAGAAACGCCCCGCATAAAAGCGGTATGCGTTACTCATATTGGCTCTTATGAAACACTTCCCTTGGCGTATGCTGCCATTGATGAGTATGCAGCAGATAACGGACTGATACTGACACCGCCATTTCGGGAAGTATTTATAAAGGCTCCCGGAATGTTTCTGAAAGGAAACCCGGACAAGTACATCACAGAAATTCAGTTCCCAATTAAGGGGGAATAGCTTATGTATGCTATTGAAACAGAAAATATAGTAAAACAGTATAAAAATGGCGTACAGGCACTTTCGGGCTTATCTCTTTCGGTTAAAGCCGGGGAAATCTTTTCACTGTTAGGGGAGAATGGGGCGGGGAAATCCACCTTAATCCGCATATTGACAACTTATATACGTCCTACTTCCGGCAAAGTAACTATGCTTGGAAGAAACATTTATACAGACGCTGCGTGGGTACGTTCACAGATCGCTTGTGTTGCACAGCAAACATCAATCGACACCCATTTGTCATTAGAAGAAAATATGCTGTTCCAAAGCCGCTTATATAAAATCCCGAAAGCAGAAGCCAAAAAGAGAATGGAAAAACTCATTACGGATTTTGGATTGGAACGGTATCGGAAATATCCTGTATCATCTTATTCCGGGGGCGTAAAACGCCGCCTTGATATTGCCCTTAACATGATGTCAAATCCTAAAATCCTTTTTTTGGACGAGCCAACTGTTGGCATGGATATTCAATCTCGTATTTCTATGTGGGAAATGATGAAACAAATCCGTAGTGATTTTGAAACCACTATTTTTCTCACAACACACTATCTTGAAGAAGCAGATAGTTTAAGTAATAACGTCTGTATTATGAAAGACGGAAAAGCTGTAAAGCAGGGGACACCAACTGAATTACGCTCTTTACTTCGGGAAAACACGATACGGCTACAATTCCATAATGTTGAGGATGCAAAAGAATACATGGAGATATTAAAGAACTTTTTACGGCAAGAAGAAATGATTGTGCATAATTCGGCAATCATCATTCATTCACCTAATGCGCAATCAGATATGGAGTGTGTAATATCGTTTTTGGCAGAACGCCACATTCCCTTTCAAGGAATAGAGATTGCACAGCCAACTTTAGAAGATGTTTTTTTACGGCTGACACAGAGCGGACAGGGGGAATGTATATGAGTGTATCCACAATTTTGTACCGAAATGTAAAATGGCGTTTTCATAACTCATTTACCATTGTAATTACAATTTTACAGCCTATCTTGTGGCTTGTGCTTTACAGTGCTGTTGCTGGGCAGACTATGAAAAACACAGGGATAGAAAACTATACTGCATTTATTCTTCCCGGCATAGTGGTTTTAGTTAGTTTTTCTACCTGCAGCAACAGCGGAATTATGAATTATATGATGAAGTCGGACGGTAGCTTTTATCGTGTATTGATTGCACCTATTAAACGAAGTTCTATTGTTTTAGGACAACTTCTTGAAGCGGTATTATGCACTTTCTTTGAAGTGGGAATAATGGGGTGTGTTAGTCTGCTTTTCCATGTTAGACTTGCCGCTGGTATAACAGGAATTTTTCTAATTTTGATACTGGTGTTTCTGACAGCGTTTTTTATAGCGGGGCTTGCTTATGGAATAAGCCTAATTTTACCAAACGAGGTAATGTATGAAACAGTAATGAACGCGATTGTACTGCCTGTATTTTTCCTTAGTACAGCATTATTCCCAGCAGACGGTATCAGCGGCATATTAAAGGTTACAATTAACATCAATCCATTCACCCATATGATTAACGTATTGCGTGATCTGATACTTTATGGAACTGTCAACACAAATAGCACGGTATTTGTGTTCATGCTTTTTATACTTATGGGAAGTATCAGTTTTATTTGGGCTTTACATGGATTGAAAAAGGAATTGAGCCTATAGACGGATTTCTGACATATTTGGAATATGAATGTGACGCAGAAGTAAATGAGAGAAAATACTACAAAAGACAAACCGCCGCACGATGGCCATCATCCGCCATATGCGGCGGTCTGCCTTTTCCGCAGGCAGGCCGGGCG
>CAOXUF010000284.1 GCA_948560485.1 uncultured Eubacterium sp. | reverse complement strand
TAATTTCTGAGAGTAATCGATGGACTATATAATAATATGTGTGATTGTGGATGCCGGCATATTTCCAACAAGCTACACTTATTTGAACTCCTCCGAAAATCTCTTGACATTTATTATATCGTACGATTTCAAAATATCTTAAGAGTTTTTTTGAAAAAATTTTTAAGTATTGCCATTTATTTTTTTATCTATACATTCCCGATATTCCTTAATCCTTGTATACATCGTACTTTTCCCCATATTGCAGAGACGTGCAAATTCATAGACAGACATATGGCCTGCCTCCCATTTCTTGTATAACTCAGGGAACTCGGCCGGAATAGGAATCATGGGCTTTCCGAAGCGTATCCCCCGGGCTTTTGCAGCGGCAATGCCCTCTGCCTGACGCCGGCGAATATTTTCGCGTTCATTCTCTGCGACAAAGGATAGAAGCTGAAGGACAATATCACTAATAAATGTTCCCAACAGATCTTTTGTCTTGGTGGTATCTAATAAGGGCATATCAAGAATACGGATATCCGCATTCTTTTCTTTTATAATTACCCTCCATTGTTCCATAATTTCTTGATAATTACGCCCCAGACGGTCAATACTTTTTATAATCAGCAGGTCATTTTCCCGAATAATGGACATCATTTTCATATAGGCGGGTCTTTCAAAGTCTTTTCCGCTTTGTTTATCAACATAGATATTCTTCCGTTTCACACCTGCTTCCTGCAATGCAATCAACTGCCGTTCAATGTTCTGCTCCCTTGTGGATACCCTGATATAACCTAATATTCTGTTGTTCATGTCATACCTCCTCGTATTTAAGTTTTCTGTAAGTATTCTGCGCCTTCAAAGCTACAGATGTTCCTATTTATGATTATATAAAATAAGAATCAACCAGGCCAATTCTTGACACTATAGATGATTAATGTTACATTAAGGTCATAAAAAGGGGATTATGATTATGAGAACAACTTTATTTTACACGGACACAGAATCATTTAATTTTTTTACAGATCAATTGGAAAAGGAACTAAAGAGCAGAGGACATGAGACATTTATCTTGGATTTAATGAACCCTGCTGCAGAGGATCCACATTCATATATTAATTTTGTACAGTTTGCCTCTCAAAAGATAGATCTAGCAATATGCTTTGATGGGATGTGTGTGCGAGATGATCTTCTGATCGGAATATGGGACGCATGGAATACTGCCGTTGTGGATATATTAATGGATCCGCCGCTTCGCTTTCATCCTACACTAAAAAAACATTCCCGGAATTATTTTCTCTTTTGCTGTGACCGGGATCATGTGGAATATGTAAAAAGATATTTTAAAGATACAGTTTCCCATGTTGCATTTATGCCCCATGTCGGAGTAATACCTGACCAAAACACAGAAATAATTCCTTATGAAAGACGCAGATATGATATTCTGTTTTCCGCTACTTATTACAACCCCCAGAGCAAGCTTGCAGAGATGGAGCAGGTATTCGCGGAAAATAAAGATATGCGTTCTTTCTATCACTTAATGTACCACAATCTGATAGAGGATAGTAGTCTGACAACTGAACAGGCGGTATTTCTTACTCTGCATCAGACAGGATGGAGTGTTACAGAGGATACATTGAAAACCATATTCCGCTGTGCAGAATATGTGGACTGGGCAATACGTATGTACCAGCGGGAACGAGTGGTGGATACTCTTGCTAAAGCCGGCGCTGAGCTTTACCTTCTTGGCAGAGGATGGGAAAATCACAGTTCTGCAAAATGCCCGAATGTTCACCGAATTTCAGATAGAATTCCTTATGCACAGACACTTACATACATGGCAGATGCAAAGATTAACTTAAATGTATTTCCGTGGTTTAAGGCCGGAACCCATGACCGTATTTTTAATACTTTACTCCAACATTCTCTCCCATTAACAGATACCAGTTTATGGGTGGATGAAAACTTTGCAGATGGTAAGGATATTGCGTTATATGACTTGAAACATTTGGAGCTGCTTCCGGAAATCGCCTTGGGGTTGCTAAAGGACACCGATATGTCAGAAAAAATAATTGAAAACGGATATCGAAAGGTTCTCCGAAAATTTACGTGGAGCAATTGCGCAGACTGGATCTTAGAAAAGTTGGGGACGGGGCATTTTTAAAAATGCCCCGTCCCCAAAATCTTCCCAACCTCCTCTACGGATATCATACATTCTTTTGCGATCTGCTCGTCTGTTGCTCCCTTGTCATGTAACCGGTCTACTCTGCGTACTAACCTTATACCGTCATGTATTCCTTCTTTCCGACCTTCTTCCCGGCCCTCTTTCCGGCCTTCCTCCCGACCTTTTTCCCAGCCCTCTTTCCGGCCTTTCTCCCGACCTTTTTCCCAGCCCTCGAAATGTCCGCGCCTTTTTGCACTGTTCATCAGTGCATTGTAATCCCTAAGAGCCTTTTCCCGTGCCTCGTATTCAATACGTTTTTTATCATCAGCACTTAGCTTCTGTAGTGCTTCATACGCCTCACCAAAATATTCGCTCGTCCTGGCCATATTTTCAAACTCCTCTCTACTTTTTCCATTAAGAAAACGCATCCAGCGAATGATATACTCTTCTGTCTGAGCCTCTGGCGGCAGTTTTTTTAATTCCAAAATTTGTAATTCCAGTTTATTGCTATAGAGTTTTCCCGTTTCGTCATCCCGGAAATGAAGCGTACGGAAACATCTGTCGTCTTTTGGAAAATGGATGAAATCCAAAATACTGACTTGAATACATTTTTGCAGATTTTCGTAATCTTCCCCTGACTTTAGCTGGCTGGTATACATCTTGCTAAGATAAAACAGTGCCCGTTCATCCCAAAATTCAAAGTCCTTTACCTGCATTTCCAGGTTAATTTGGATCCCATTCGGCAGGTGAACCAATACGTCAAGAACCCCCAGCTTATCATTAGCATAGTCACGGCGTAAGTGTGTAGGCAGAAGTTCTGTGTCTAGAATTTCATCCGGTGAAATTCGGAGAATGGCTGCACAAAATCCCCTTCTAACTATTGGATTTTCCATAAGCCCGCTAAAACAGACATCATTAGTCGGATGCATAATGAAATTGTTTTGTAGTGCGTTTGTTTTTTGATTCATAAAAAGTCTCCTTGCTTTTGTAAAGGCTACAGGTATAGATCCAGAAGACTTTTTCTATATGTAATCATAGCATGAAATAACGTTTTAGAAAAGCCAAAACGAAAAGATTTCGTCACTCAAAAATCATACCTGTAAATTTAACTAAAAATTATCGGGTAACCCGGTGACATACCGGTTAGAATGCAAAGGATGAATATCCTTTAGAATTCTTGACAAAAGTATATCACAGAAGAAGCAGATATGCAATAAATTGTTTCCAAATAAGTTGTACCTTGTTGGAAATATGCCGGCATCCACAATCACACATATTTTTTATAGTCCATCGATTCTCTCAAAAAATT